>DGBM01000165.1:0-5015 GCA_002384765.1 Demequinaceae bacterium UBA4004 | reverse complement strand
GTGACCATGCCGGCCTGCGAGAGGAGGTCGAGGTAGTGCGCGAGCGTCGTGGTGTTCCCCGCGTCCTGGAGCTGGCCAAGCATCTTGGTGTAGCTGAGGATCTGGCCCGAGTAGTCGCACGCGAGGTCGAAGAGCCGCCGCAGCAGAGCGGGTTTGTCGACGCGCGTCAGCAGGAGCACGTCGCGGGAGATGGTGGTCTCGATGAGCGAGTCCAGAATGTACCGGCGCCAGCGATCGTGATCTTTGACGAGGCCCGCCGCCCCCGGGTACCCGCCAAAGGAGACGTAGTTGTCCAGGGTGAAGCCGAAAGCGTCGCGCATCTCCGGATACGACCAATGGGGCACCTGGAGCACCTCGAAGCGCCCCGCGAGGCTCTCGGTGAGGCCGCGTGCGATGAGCAGGGGCGCCGAGCTTCTACCGGCAGGCCACGCCAAGCCGCCTAGTTGGTCGAGGGGTTGCCTGCTCCCGCGAAGGGATCCGAGAATTCCTTGGGCCGTCGGGACTGGCGTGCGCGTCGTGCGATGTGTTGAAGCGGTGGTGCGGCCGTGTAGTAGCGGCCTCGCTTGTCTCCGTGAGGCTCCAGCAGGCCAGCGTCTACCAGGGTCTTGAAGTCGCGCGTCGCGGTCTGCTCCGAGATTGCCTCGTCCGCGGCTTCGAGTGCGGCCATGTAGGTGGCGCGCCAGACGCGGTAACCGAAGACCGCTTCGAAGAGCGCCGAGACCGTGCGTTCCGGAACCCGCATCGAGGTGGCGAGCGCTTCGAGTTCTCTCCAAGCCAGACCGCTGGCTGCGACGCGCCGCTGGAGCGTTTCGGCCTGCCTCAGATGCGCCGTGAGGGTGAAGCGAATCCAGGGACGCACGTCGCGATCTGGTTGCCAACTCCCTCCGCCCACCTTCCCCAGGACGTCGTAATACTCCTGAGTGTTGCGACCCAGGTGCTCCTCGATGCTCATGAAAACGGGGGACAGCGTGCCGTCGGCGGCAAGAACTAGGCTTTGGAGGCAGCGCGCCATGCGTCCGTTGCCGTCCTTGAATGGGTGGATCATGACCAGGTTGAGGTGCGCCATGGCGGCGCGGATGATCGCCTCGCCTGAGTTCGCCTCGCNNGAGTTCGCGTTGATGGAGTTCACGAGCGCCGCCATGAGGTCAGGCACGCGATCCACGTCGACGCCTTCGTGAACGATCTCGCCAGTGCTCTCCCGCTGCACGAATACTTGCCCTGCACGCCAGCGCCCCGGTCGATTCTTGAGGTCGTAGTGGGTCATCATGAAGTGCAAGCTCTTGATGAGGTCCACCGAGGCGACCGGGTGAGGCTCCTGGACTACCTGGAGTACGTACGTCATCGCGTTGCGGTAGCCCTCGAGCGCGAGGCGCGTCTCGGTGCTGGCGTCGAGTGGTTCCTCGCCGAGCGCCACGGCGTTCGCATCGTCCAGCTCGGCGTCAAAACCCTCGATGCTGTTTGAGCCTTGGATGTTGCGTGCGAAAGTCATGCGGCGAAGGGCTCCCGACCATCGGCGCGGCTCGTGGAGTTGGAGTCGAAGGCCTTGTTTGAGGGCGGCGATCTCTCCGAGGACTTCGCGTTCGCGGTCGTCGAGAGGAGGCGCGGAAAAGAGCGCCGGTGCGGTTCCCGCGTTCGCGTTCATTAGACCATTATTAAACATCACATGATGTTTGGCAATGGCCTAACGCTCATGGGTGCGGGCTTGAATGCTCGAGCCCGAGCACTCGCAGATCGTGCACCACGAGCGACTGGAAGAGTTGGCCGGCGAAGCCGAGGTCGCGCCGGAGCGCTCCAGCGCCCCCGTCAACGCGCCGGTTGAGGATCCCCACCATGGAGCGGTCCGCGGTCTTGAGCACCGCGCCGCGGCCGGCGATGCGATCCACGTGGGCGTGAATGAAGTCGTGGGGGATTCGCAGGCCGTCCAACTGGGCGGCGACGTAGGCGGGCAGTCGATCAAAGAAGGTCGCGGCGGGGGCCCGGGTCGGGCGTGAATCCGCCCAGTTTGGCTGCGAGAGCTACGGTCGCGTGCAAGCGCAGCGCCGACGGTGGGGCTTGGTTCATTCGGGGGCCTCCCACAGCATCGATATGGGCAGAGCCCACAGGTTCTCGTCGTGCCTGTATCCGAAGGTTCCGTCGTACAGCACGACCCCGGCCTTGAAGGAGTCCCCTGCGATCTCGCGAAGCTTGCGCAAGCCGCGGAAGTCTTTGCCGGTCACGGAGGCCGCGGTCTTGACCTCCACGCCGACGATGCGCCGGGGTCCTCTTTCGAGCACGATGTCCACCTCGTAGTTGTCGCGATCGCGGAAGTGCGAGAACGACGTGGGTTCTTCAGCTCCGGATGCCAGGCGCTTGAGCTCCTGGACAACGAACGTCTCCGCGAAGCGTCCGTACAGCGGTCGGTCCGCAGCGAGGGACTCCGCATCGAGGCCCAGCAGGCCTGCGGCGAGCCCCGTGTCGCCGATGTGAAGCTTGGCGGCCTTCACCATGCGGCTGGTGGCGTTCCTTGACCACGGGCGCAGGGTGTCGAGCACGAAGACGTGCTCGAGCAGGGTTACGTAGTCCTGAGCTGTGGGCCGTGACAGGCCGAGCGCCTCGGCGACGCTGGTGAAGTTGACCAGCCCCGACGTGTGGGCCGATGCGTGCTCGAGCAGTCGCGGCAAGGAGTCGAGCGCACGGATGCGCGCGAGGTCCTTCACGTCACGCTCCGCAATGGTGCGGGCATGGTTGGCGTACCAGCGCCGTTGCGCGGCGGACTTCATGGTGTGGGGCACGGGGTATCCCCCCGCTACGATGCGGTCGGCCAGGCTTGGGGTCTGCTGGGCGAGGCGCGTGGGAGAGAGCGTCGCGGCGAATGCGTCGTCGATCAGTGTGGGCTGAGTCCCGGCGAGTTCGGCCTGCGAGAGGGGCCGCAGTTGAAGGATCTCAATGCGCCCAGCGAGGGAATCCGCAAGCCTGGGCACCAGCATCACGTTGGCAGATCCGGTCATGAGGAATCGCCCCGGTTGCCGGTCTTGGTCGATCAGGAGCTTGAGCGACGTGAAGAGGCCAGGCACGCGCTGGACCTCGTCGAGAATGGTGCGCGGTGGCAAGGTGCGGACAAAGCCGAGCGGGTCTGACTGGGCGAACTCGACATTGCTTGGATCGTCGAACGAGACGTACCGATAGCCCATGGATGCGCCGATGTGCTTGGCGAGCGTGGTCTTACCGCTCTGCCGTGCACCGTGAATCAGTACCGCGGGGGTGTCAGCGAGCGCCTCGCGTACGCGTGGCTCGAGGTGACGTGCGAGAGGTACGTGGTGTGTGGTCACGGCTCATCGTAAGGTTGGAGAGCGGCTGATCGCAAGGTTAGGGGTCGGCTGATTGCAAGGTCGTGCTTGTGAGGATTCGACTCTAGAAAGCGCGAAGCCCGATACGCCCCCCGCTCGGTGGGCCGTGTGCGACGACCCCGTCACCACGCCGCGGGCCCCCCGTCAGGCTCCTCGCCAGTCACGACTAGAGCCAGCGTATTCATCGCCACGCTTGCCATCGCGACGAGCCGCGCGAAGTCGGCCTCGGTGCCTTGGAGGTTGAGCGCCAGCGCCTCGGTGAGATCCTCGACGGCTCCTTCGGCGTAGTAGCAGGCGGCACGCACCCGGCCCCGCGCGGTGAAAACTGCCGAGGCGGTCATGGCCCAGTGAGGCGGCTGCTCCCAACCGCGCTCTGGGCGGGACATCGACCCGACGCGCTCGCCCTGTGCGCGCACGAGCGCCACAGCGACATCGAGCATGGGCTTGGCCTCCCAGGGTGTGCCAGCGACGATCGCGCCCGTGGCAGCGGACGATGCTGCGTGTGCGAACTCCACCGCCTCGCCCTCCGTCAACGCCGGCGGGGCGAGGGCCGCTGCGAGGGCGGCGAGGGACTCCCGCGCGTAGGCATCGTGCGTCTGGTAGCCCTCGGCCGTGGCGGTGAGCGCGGCCTCGAGCCCAACGCGGTTGAGCGCGTGGGCGAGCGCGATGCCGTGCGCGCGAGGATCCTCCGCGAAGGCGACGCGCAAGGCGTCCAGGTCGCTGGTGTCGAGGCTCATGCCCTCGACGTTAGGGGCGGGGTGTGACACGTGCGGGTCTCGGGGCGTGTCGCGCTTGGGCGTGTAGGGCGCCGCAGCGGGCATGGGGTGCAAAAAAAGGACCCGGTGCGAGCCCTGGTCCGAGTTGCCGTGGTACTTCGGTTGCATTCGGACGAGTCCTGCTCACCGAACCATCGACGTGTCCATGCTAGGTGTCTCGCGCGTCTGAGATTAAGGGACCTGCAAACTTGTGGAAAACTCCGGCGCCGTTGCCTGGGTGCTTGAGAATTGACCTGCGTGTCCCACATGCGCAGCGGGGGAGGGGCCGGGATGTTCCACATGTTCTCGGATGAGTCGAAGGCTCACGGCTACATCACTGCGGCGGTCGTGGTGCCTGCGGGATCAGTGGCGCGCGTTCGCTCGACGTGCCGCGAGTGGGCCATGCCTGGATCACGCAGATTCCATGCGCAGAAGGAGAGCATCACTCGTAGGCGGGTGGCCCTGGCATCGCTCGTCGCGGCCACGGGCACGATCCGAGTTGTCATCATTGAATCTGATCGAGGTCAGCGTGACCTCAGCGCGCGCGGGGCGCATCTGCGCGCCCTTGCCCGATGGGCGGGCACGGCCAGCGTGTCCAGATGGGTCATTGAGCGCGACGAGTCTGTGCTGGCGGCTGATCGGCACGTCCTGACCACCGCGAAGGTGGACCCCGGTGTGGGCACCCTCGAATACTTGCACCTGGCTGCGGCTCAGGACCCGGTGCTATGGGCCGCAGACTTTGTTGCGTGGTCGTGGGCTCGCGGTGGGGAGTTCCGTGTCGGGATCGAGCCGCTCGTGGTCGCGCGAATCCGGGTGTAGGAAGCGCGAAACCCGGCTCGCCCACCGTCCGGAGGGCTGCCGGGTCCACTTCTCAGGGCTACTGCCCGTCGCTCCACCAGTTTGCTCCGCGCACGGCGTGCACGTCAAGCGGCGG
>DGBM01000241.1:971-19122 GCA_002384765.1 Demequinaceae bacterium UBA4004 | reverse complement strand
GGCGAGCGTCTTGCCGGAACCGGTGCGCGCCTTGCCCAGCACGTTCCGTCCCGCCAGGGCATCGGCGATGGTCGCCGACTGGATGGGGAAGGCGGTGGTCAGTTCAAAACGAGTCAGAGCGTGCAGGAGCTCGTCGGGCAGGCCAAGATCTGCGAAAGGTACCCCGCCCGCGTCTATGACAGCACCCGCAGGCGAACAGTCGCCTGCATGTTGGACAAGGCTTCGACCGCGTCATCCGTGAGTCCGTCCGAGATGTCGGTGACCACGTAACCCAACTCTCCTCGCGTCGCGAGCATTTGACCCTCGATGTTGACGCCATGCTCGGCGAACTCGCGGTTCACGGCCGCGAGGACGCCGGGCACGTTGACGTGCAGGTGCACAACACGGTGTGAGCCCTGCGGCACCTCCAGCGACAGGTTGGGCAGGTTGACGGACAGCGACGTGGAGCCGTTGTGGACGAAATCGCGCAGCCGGGTGGCCACAAAGATGCCGATGTCGCGCTGGGCTTCCTCGGTTGAGCCGCCAATGTGTGGGGTCAGGATCACGTTGGGGGTGTTCTGCAGCGGCGACGAGAAAGCGTCGCCCTTGGCCTTGGGCTCGACGGGGTACACGTCGATCGCTGCCCCGCCGATCTGGCCGGACTCGAGGCCCGCCTTGAGGGCCTCGATTTCCACAATGAATCCGCGCGACAGGTTCAAGAACAGTGCGCCTTCCTTCATGGCGGCGAACCGTTGGGGGCCGAAGAAGCCGGAATTGCCCGGCCGGCCGTCAACGTGGAGGGACACGATGTCGGCCTCGGCCAACAACGCCTCCAGAGTCGGCATCTTGGTGGCGTTTCCGAGCGCCAGCTTCTCCGCGTTATCGAAGAAGATCACGTTCATGCCGAGCGCTTCGGCGATCACGGACAGCTGGGAGCCGATATTGCCGTAGCCGACGATGCCGAGCGTGCGCCCGCGAATCTCGTGGGCGCCGATGGCGGACTTGGACCACACGCCGGCGTGCATCTGCCGGTTGTGCTCGGGAAGGCGGCGCGTCAGCGAGATCATCTCGGACAGGGCCATTTCCACCACGGAGCGCGTGTTGGAGAACGGGGCGTTGAAGACCGCGATGCCTAAGCGGGCGGCCGCGGCAAGATCGATCTGGTTGGTGCCGATCGAGAAGGCACCCACGGCGATGAGGTCCCTGGCCTCCTTCAGCACGCGTTCGCTGACGTGAGTCTTGGACCGCAGGCCGAGGAGTTGGACGCCCTTGAGGGCGTCGATCAGTTCGTCCTCATCGAGCGCGCCTGCGCGGTTGTCTACCGCGATGTCGGCGGCGTTGAGGATTTCGGTGGCCTGGGGATGAAGTGTTTCGAGGAAGAGTGCGCGCACGGGGGTCATGGTCTCGCACTTATGACCCGTTTACCAACTTCGCGACGCGTCGGGGACCTTCGCTCGGGGGGTCCGCCGTCCGGCGGACGTTGCCGGTCTGGCCGTTCCGGGAGTCGGCGTACCGGCAAAGCCCCCGCGGCTCCGGCGGCACGCCGCTACGGCGCGACGAGGCCGGCCGGTAGTGGGCCGTGGTGCACGAGGACGAGCCTGCGTGTGGGTCGCGTGAGGGCCACATAGAGGTCTTGGGCCACGTGGGCCACCGCAGCGGGGTCGGCGACCACCACTGCGTCGTATTCGAGCCCCTTGGCGTCGCGTGCCGACAACACCTCTACGCCCGACGGAGCCGCCGCAGCCAACGCCTCGATCATGTCGGCGGGCGCGATGATCGCGACCATGCCACCTCCGCGCTCAACGAGCGAGTCGACCTCGTCGGCGGCGGCAGACGCCGCCTTGTCCACCACCTCGTTCTCGTGTGCCACCGCGATCGCGGCGACGGCATCGTCAACCTCGCGTGCGGCGCTCATCTCGCTGACAGGCAGTCCGGCGGCACGCGCGAAACCCTGAGCCGCGGTCGCCACGGCGGCGGGGATGCGGTAACTGATGGTGAGTTCGCGGAGGTTCCAGCCCCCTTGGAACTGCGGGTCCATCGTCTCGGGCCACCACCGCGTGCCGGCAGGGGACGACGTCTGCGCCACGTCTCCCACGATCGTGAAGGATCGCGACGGACAGCGTCGTAGCAGCATGCGCCACGCCATCGGGCTGAGTTCCTGTGCTTCGTCCACGACCACGTGGCCGTAGGTCCAGGAGCGGTCCTCGGACGCGCGCTCCGCGACGGAGCGCTTCAGCGTGGGGGCCTGCATGCGGTCGGCGAGCATCTCGGCCGTCACCAGGCCGTCGCCGCCGATGCTGGCGAGGACTTCCTTGGCATAGCGCAATTGCGCCTTGCGGTCGGTCTTGGGGGATCCCGTCTGCGGCAGGTCCCCGAGCAGTTCGGCGGCCTCGTCCAGGAGCGGCACGTCGGCGTCGGTGAGCGGTGCGTCGGCACTCCTGAACAGCACGTCACGCTCAGTGACGGAGTGCCGGGAGGCGCACTCGTCGAGCAGGTGGCGCTTGGACAGCAGGTCGCGCAGCAACGCCACGGGGGTCACCGGCAGCCAGCACAGGTTGATGGCAATGCGAATGTCGCGGTCGTCACGCAAGTCGCGGGCGATCTCCTGGCGGTCGGACTCCTCGATCTCGGGGCCGAGGTAGTCCGCAACCTGGCGAGAGAGCCGGTTGATCATCTCCTTGGCGAACGTGGCGCGGGCCTCGTTGTGGGGCTTGCCGTCCCGGCGCGCACGTGACTGGGCCTCGCGCACGTCGGAGCGCTTGATCACCACGGGACGGCCGTCGATGCGGAACTCCTGGTCCTTGCGTGGCACGCGTTGGCGCTCACGGACGGCCGCGCGAATCACGCCGGCCATGTCGGCGCGTCCCTTGAGCATGGCGACGTCGTCGGATTCGCGCACCGTGGGCCCGACGTCGCGCACCAGCCCGGCCAGGGTGGTGGAGACCGCTCCCGTTTCACCCAGCGACGGCAGCACATGGTCGATGTAGCGCAGGAACGAGGAGGAGGGGCCGATGAGTAGCACGCCGCGCCGCTCCAGTAAGTCACGGTGGTGGTACAGCAGGTAGGCGGCGCGGTGCAGAGCCACGGCCGTCTTCCCCGTGCCCGGTCCGCCCTGAACCACGAGGGCGCCCTGCAGGGGAGCGCGGATCACCGCGTCCTGCTCGGACTGGATGGTGGCGACGATGTCCCCCATGCGGCCCGTGCGGCGCGCATCAAGCGCCGCCAGGAGTGCTCCCTCGCCGGCGAGCGAGGACTCCTGACCGGAGGCGCGCAGGGCCTCGACGTCAAGCACGTCGTCCTCGACGGCCATGACCTTACGTCCTCGAGTGGTGAGGTGCCGACGGTTCATCACGCCCGACGGGCGGGCGGCCGTGGCGGCGTAGAACGGGGTTGCGGCGGGCGCGCGCCAGTCCGTCAACAACGGCACAAGGTTCTGGTCCGACAGGCCGATGCGGCCCACGTAGAGCCTGTCGCCTCCGGCCATGTCGAGACGCCCGAAGCACAACCGATCCTCGACCGCGTCGAGTTGGGCGATGCGATCCTCGTACAAAGTGGCGAAGGCGTCGCGCTCGGAGCGGTTTTGGGGCGATCCCGAGGGACCCGAACGGCGCACATCGACAAGACGAGAGTTCGCCTCGTCCCTGATGGCATCGAGCCTGGCGTAGAGAGTGTCAACGACCCTCTGTTCTGCGTCGAGACCGGGTCCCGCCGTCACCGTGGACTCGTCGTGCATGCCCGCCCTTTCACGTGGCCCGCGACTCCCGCGGGCAGTAGACCATCCTCCCATGGCATGCACCCATTGAAAAAGCGCGGGCGTTCGCGGGGCGCGATATCGCACTCTGCGCGCGCGCTGGCGTGCGAGAGTGATGACATGGCACTCATGACGTGGGACAACGACGGTGTGGAGCAGTGGGCATCTGCATCCGGCTCCGATGCCGTGCTGCTGCAGTCGCTTCGTGGTTTTGTCGACGCGGGCAGAGTGGGCAAGCTGATCCGCGATCACGTGGTGAGCATGTCGGAACCCGTTCGAGTCGTCACTTTCAACGTGGACGAGTTGCTTGACTACCGCTCGCGGCGGCCCGAAATGACGTTCTCGATCAACGAGTGGACCGCGTACGACGAGCCCTATCTCGCGATCGACATGGTCCGCGATGCCGAGGACCAGCCGTTTCTGATGCTGCATGGCAGCGAGCCGGACATCCGCTGGGAGTTGTTCATCTCGTCGGTCCGCGAAGCCGTGAAGCGACTGGGCGTCGGCCTGACCGTTGGCGCCTACGGAATACCCATGGGCGTGCCCCACACCAAGCCGATGACATCCACGACCCACGGCACGCGGCAAGACTTGTTGCGCGACTCGCCCGGAATGTTTGGCACCGTCAACGTCCCTGCGTCGGCCCAGAATCTGCTCGAATACCGCTTTGGTCAGTGGAGCCTTGACGCCGTCAATGTCGCGGTGCACGTGCCCTACTACTTGGCGCAGTCCTCGTTGCCGCAGGCGGCGCAGCACGCATTGATTCAGGTCGAAGGCCTGACCGGACTGTCGCTCGATCCGTCGCGGCTCGACGGTGAAGCCGGAACGGCGATGGCCGAGATCGTGCGCCAGATGGCCGAATCCGAAGAGGTTCAAGGCCTCGTCGCGACCCTCGAAGCGCAATACGAGGCGATGGAGACCGCCCGTCGCGACGGCATCGAAGTGGACGGGCCGCTGCCCACGGCAGATGAGCTGGGAGCGGAATTTGAGAAATTTCTCGCTCAACAGCGGCGAGACCTTCCACCAAACGACTAATCCGTGTCATGATAGGTGCGGTTGCAAGTACGTAGTGTGCAAGACCCGCCTCTTTGGGGGCACGGGACAAGGCATTGCGGCGACGAGCAGGGCAAGTCGCCCCGCTTCCCGTCCCGGGCATCTCAAGGCAAGGAATTACAGGCATGGCACAAGGTTCCGTTAAGTGGTTCAACGCGGAAAAGGGCTACGGCTTTATCGCGCAGGATGGCGGAGGCGCTGACGTCTTCGTTCACTACTCCGCGATCATCACCGATGGTTTCAAGTCCCTCAACGAGGCGCAGCGCGTCGAGTTCGAGGTGACACAGGGTCCCAAGGGCCCGCAGGCAGAGGATGTGCGCGCCCTCTAAGGGACGCATCATTCCGACAAGCCGCCGTTCCTGTGAAGGGACGGCGGCTTTGTCATCTGTCGTTGCCCAGGAAAGCCGGGAACATGTCAAGGGTCGCCAGGCGTTAACATGGCGCGCCCTCCTTCCTCTGTGGGCTAGGCGTCTGTTCCGTTCGGATTTACACTATGAGTGAGGACCAGGGTCAAGGGAGGTCATGATGCCGCTGTCAGAGTATGAGCAGCGCGTGCTCGATCAGTTAGAGCGCGACCTTGGCACCGACCCCAAATTGGGTCGTACGATGGCGCGGGGGAATCGTCAGCGCGGACGGATCGTCGCTGGAGCGCTCGGTGTGGTGGTGGGACTTGGTGTCGTCCTCATCGGCGCTGTCGCCCAGATGATCCCCGTGGGGATCGCAGGTTTCGCCCTGATGTTGGCCGCGGCGATGTGGGCCATGTTCACGCCCCGCAAGCACTTCGCTAAGGCGGGTGGTCGCGGTTCCTCGCAGGCGCCCAAGAAGCAAGCCGCCAAGGAGCCGTTCATGCGTCGCGTCGAGGAGCGCCTGGCGCGTCGGCGCGAGCAGGGCGACCTCTAGCGCCATTCGACTGCGTCGCCGCGATCTCCGCTGCGACGATGCGGGCGCTGTCGCGCAATTCCTCGACCGACCGCTTCGATCCCTCGGGCGCGTACCGGTGGTCTGAGACCGCAATCACCACGTCCGTCAGTGCGCGATCCGCGTCCGCAGACAGGAACACCGTCTCCGTGAGCAGGCTGTGACGCAGGTGCGCCTCGCTTTCGTGCGGCGTCAAGCTGTCTGGCCATGCGTAGTGCCGTGGGAGTCGCGCACGCAACCACGTCCACACATGCTCAGGAGTGTCGACACGCGCCGCCGTCACCCGCCGAGACAGCACGTATCGCCATCCGACCGCGAGACCCGCCAGCACCATCACCACGACCACCCAGAGCCCCCACGGGGGAGCGGCCGAGTCATTGGCGGCGTCTGTGGCGCCAGGGATTCCGCCGGTGATCGGCGCCATGCTGGGCGCGATCGTGGGTCCCTGTCGGGGCCCTTGAAAATCGTTGATGGGCGTTTGCGAGTCCACGCCTGCGGGGTCGGCGTACGCGGGCCGGGCGCCGGTCTGGACGGCAGGCGTCGGCTCGAAGCGCACCCAACCGGCGCCGGCAAAGTACAATTCGGGCCACGCATGGGCGTCTGCTCCGGTGATCACGGACTCTCCGTCGGCTCCCCGTTCCCCCGGCAGGAAGCCGATCGCGAGGCGCGCAGGGATGCCGAGCGATCGCGACATGACGACCATCGCGGACGCGAACTGTACGCAATAGCCGGCACGGTTCTTGAGGAAGACGGATACCGAGTCATCGCCGGAGGGCGACACCGAGGTGTCGTACGTGAAGTCTTGGGTGTTCCGGAAGAACTCCTGCAATGCCACCGCCTGGTCGTACCGGGTGGACGCATCACCCACCACGGCTTGTGCCGACGTGCGCACGTTATCCACATCGATCGCGTCGGCGATGGCCACATAGTCCGGACCGAGCTGAGCGTCCTGTTCAGATGCCGCCCCGAGGGCTCTCAACCCGTCGACGCTGAAATAGGTGAAGTCCGCCTCGAACGCGTAGCTGAGATCCTGAGTGGTGGTGGTGTCCGAGGTGACCTCGTCCAGCCCGGGGGAGTAGGTCCAGTCTCCGGCGACGTCTACCGATCGGGGCACCGACGGGAGAGGCAGGTTGGTCTCAGCCTGCGAGAGCACTTGAACACTCACGCGGTCGAGTTTCTTGCTGTCCCACCCCGCAACGGGCAGGGGCCACTGCGCGGCGCTGCCGAGAGGGACGCGCGTCGAGGGATCGTGCGGCGGGCGAGACCACGCCGAGCCATCGAAGTCGATCAGCGTGTAGACGCGCAGGGCGTCGGGTCTCTTGCCCGACGTGTAGTAGACGATCTTTGGAGCCGAGCTATTGGTCGTCAGCGAGTTGCGCAAGTCCAGCGCCAGGTTCAGGCGCGATGTTCCGTCCAGTTGGGTGGGGGCGGCGAAGCGGGGAATGGCCCCCCAGCCATTCGCGCCGAGCGCAGTCGGAGCCACGACAGCAACGAGCGCGATGGTTGCGACGACGGCCGAACCTGCGGCCCACGGTGACGGGGATGTGACGGATCCGGTGTGCCTGGGGGTCAGCGCGAGCAGCAGCACCCACGCGGCAATGGCGCCGAGAAGCGCGGACGTGGACACGCGATGCTGGAGCACGACCGCTGGCATCCACGGCGCGATGAGCACGATGCCGGCGGCGGCTGCCGCCCGCCAGGACACCGTGAGGTGCTCCGCGGCCAGGAAGACGGCGAACACCCCCACCATCACGAGTGCCACCAGCGGCCGAGTCATCTGGGCTGGCGCGACGGTGGTCGCCGCCTCGTGCACGCCGTCGCCAACCGCGCGTGCCAGGTCTCGCAGGGCGGACGGGGTGGGAAGCACAGCGGCATTGCCGTCCTCATCGCGAGCGAACGCGGGCACGCTCATGAGGAGTGCCGCCAGGGCTCCCACCACGGTGGGAAGAACGCGCGACCGGGTCAGCAGGCGCGTCGCGATGATGAGCACCGTGACCGCGGTCACCAGGCCGACTACGGTGTAGAGCCACTGGCCCCACACCACCATCGTCGCGAAGCCGTTGAGCCCCAGGAGCAGGGCGATCGCCACGAAGGGCGTCGCGTACCAGGGGGAACGCACGGCGGCGCCGTGCGAGGTCATGCGTTCTCTCCCGACGTGAGCAGAGTGCTCCACAGGGTGTCGATGTCGGTGCGGGCATGCGCGGTGGTGGCACGCCAGCCCGCGCGCCGCAGCGCCGCCGCGGTGTCTCGGGCGTCTTCGTCGTTGTCGCCGTCGCCGCGCACGATCGCCCATGCCCTACCGGCGTCTCCCAGCGGCACGAGCGCTTCAAGGCACTGAGCGTTGAGCGGTTCAAACACGCCGACGATGACCTCACCGTTTGTGACGCCCTCGGCAGTGCGCCGGATGGCCGTGAGGAGCCATTGGGCGCCGACGGTGTCCGAGGGCGGCGCCGTCAGGTCCACCGTCTTGTCGAGCAGGTCCGAGCGGGCCCCCGCCGGGTGGTCGCGCCCGATGTGATGGACGTGTTCGGGGCCCACCGGTCCCGCAAAGAACCGCACCGGATGCCCCGCGTCGAGCACCGACAGCCCGATCGACGCGGCAGTCGAAATCGACCATTCCAGGGCCGTGCCGTCCCGCGGCAGGTCCAGAAGCACGGTGGCGGGCCGTTTTCCCGCCCGTTCGTCCGACCGTACGAGCATCGTGCCCTTGCGGGCGCTGGACGGCCAGTGGACCCGCCGCATGTCGTCGCCTTCGCGATAGTCGCGCAACGCCGCGTCATCGGGGGACGGGCTGCGGGCGCCGAGCACCACGCGATCCGCTTGGCCCATGAGCGCCCCGGCGGTGGCGGTCAGGTCGACCACCGACGGCCAGACGGGGATGAGTTCCTCGCCGCCTACCGACGTTGCGGCGAACATGATGCCGAGCGGGTCCGCCGAATGCACGAGCGCCGGTCCTAGCGGCCACCGCCCGCGGCGTGAGGGAAGGAGAGAATAGGCCAGGGAGAAGGCGTCGGCAGTGCGGCTCACGGTGGCCTTGGTGCTCATTCCACCCGTGAGCTCGGACGCCGCCTGCTCCCGGATGTCCAGTGATTCGGTCAGCGCCGTCCGCAGGGCGCTGCCGCGACGCCCCGAAGAGGAGCTGATGGTGACGGTGACGCGGCCGGGCACGCCCACGGTCAGGGGGTGGGGCACCACCTCGCGGCGCGCAAACGGGAAACGCCGGAGGAACCCGTTGATGGACAGCAGCAGCCACAGCCCGCCGACCACGACTGACGCCACCATGGCAATCCCCACATACACCAGCGGCGGGGTGGCGAGTCCGACGCCCAGGCCGCCCACGATCACGCCCCCAGTGGCCAGGCCGATTCCGCGCGACGTGAGGACGGTTTCGGAGGTGGGGCGAGGGGGCATAGTTACACCGCGGTGACGCGCACTTCGGAGGGTTCGGCCTTGACCCGAGGCGGCGCCAGGTCGCGAGCCTCGGTGGGGACGGGGGTGCGGGCGACCGCATCGCTCAGGATCTTCGCGGAGGTCTTGCCTGACAGGCGCGACTCGGTGCTGGGGATGAGGCGGTGAGCCAGCACCGCCACCGCGAGAGCCTTGATGTCATCGGGAAGGACGTGGTTGCGGCCCGCCATCGCGGCCCTGGCCTTCGCCGCCGCCAGCAGTTGCAGAGCGGCGCGGGGGGACGCGCCGAGGCGCAGCGCTGAGTCGTTCCTGGTGGCCGTCACGAGATCCACGATGTATTGCTTGATGGCGGGTGCGGCGTATACCCGGCGGGCCACGGCGATGAGGCGTGCGAGGGTCTCCGTGTCCGTGACGGGGCTCACCTGCGTGAGCGGGTCGACCCCGTCGTGACTGTCGAGCATCGACATCTCGTCGCGCGCTGACGGGTAGCCGACGGACACCTGAGCCATGAAGCGGTCGCGCTGCGCCTCCGGAAGGGGGTAGGTGCCCTCCATCTCAATGGGGTTCTGGGTGGCCACCACCAGGAAGGGCCTGGGCAGCGATCGCGTCTTCCCATCAACAGTGACGGCGCGCTCCTGCATGGATTCCAGCAGTGCGGCCTGGGTCTTGGGACTCGCACGGTTGATCTCGTCGGCGATGACGACGTTGGCGAAGATGGGACCCGGACGGAATTCGAATGCGTGATCGTCGGCTCGGAAGATGCTGACGCCGGTCACGTCGGAGGGCAGCAGGTCGGGGGTGAACTGCAGCCGCCCCACGGTGCAGTCGAGGCTCAGTGCCAGGGCTCGTGCCAGCGTCGTCTTGCCCACGCCGGGCACGTCCTCCATCAGCAGGTGTCCCTCGGCGAGCACCACCGCGAGTGTCGCGGTGATGGCCTGATCGAGGCCGGCAAGCACCGTTCCAATCGATGCGCGCAGGCTCGAGGTCACCTCCGCGACTTCCGCGAGTTCGGCCTCGGTGGGCAAGGGGTGGCTCATGAACGCTCCTTCACTGTCTCCCTTGAGCCTAAGCGAAGACCTTGACGCGCGGTCCCTCCACCGTGTTTCTTGGTCATTTAGCAGGAGTAATGAGGCTTTTGAGAGTGAGTTTTGTCATATTCAAGGAATTTGTGGAGAGAAGTGGAGTAATGTGGGGCGCACTGGCGAGTCGTGGCGCGAGGAGGTGAGTCGTGGTGTCGGAACTGACGCATGGTCTAGGACCTACAGGGGTCTTTCTTGGCACGTTCACGCCACGGCTCGACGACAAGGGTCGACTGATCCTTCCCTCGAAATTTCGGGGAAGGCTCGCGTCGGGTCTCGTGGCCACCCGCGGACTCGACCGATGTGTCTTCCTGTTCCCGGTGGACGAATTTATGCAGGTGCACGACCGCCTGCGCAAGGCGCCGCTTGAGAACAAACAGGCGCGCGACTACCTGCGCAACTTCCTGGGTCATGCCCAGGACGATGTGCCGGACAAGCAGGGGCGCATCTTGTTGGGCTCCCCGCTGAGGGACTACGCCGCGCTGACCCGCGACGTGGCAGTAGTGGGCATGGGGTCGCGTGTCGAAGTGTGGGACGCGGCGACATGGGAGAACTACCTCGCGGAAGGCGAGGAGGCGTACTCGGCTACCGCCGAGGCGCTGTTGAACGACATGTAGCGCCGCGTCGTGAGGCCTCCTCCCGAAAAGCTCTGACGGACTTCCCCCCGACAGAGGTTCGGAGGGAGACCCGAGGACGCGGCATCGGAACGGGAAGGGCACATGGGTACAGCGGGCTACCGGCACACACCGGTGATGCTCGACCGTTGCGTCGAGTTGCTGTCGCCTGCCCTCGATCAGCCCGGCTCCGTCGCCATCGACGCCACGTTGGGGATGGGCGGGCACGCCGAGGCGCTGCTCGCGGCCTGCCCCCTCGCCCGCGTCATCGGCATTGACCGCGACGCCGAGGCCATCGCGCTCGCGTCCGAACGGTTGCGCGGCGCGGGGGATCGCTTTGTCGCACATCACGCCACGTTTGACGACATCCAAGGCGCGCTCGCGAGGTTGGGCGCGGACCGTGCCGACGCGATCCTGTTCGACCTGGGGGTCAGCTCGCTCCAGATCGACGAGGCAGACAGGGGCTTCACGTACGCCCGTGACGCGCCGCTCGACATGCGCATGAACCGCGACGATCCCGTCACGGCCGCGTCGTTGCTCGCGACCGAGTCCGAGGACGAACTCACACGGATTCTGCACGTCTACGGCGAGGAGAGATTTGCTCGCAAGATTGCACGGTCGATCGTGCGCCGGCGTGAGACGGACCCGATCGAACGTTCGGAGCAGTTGGTTGACCTCGTGCGGGCATGTATTCCCGCCGCGACTCGTACGCCCGGCAGCAACCCCGCCAAGCGCACCTTTCAGGCACTGCGCATCGCCGTCAACAGCGAGCTTGACGTTCTCGAGGCGGCGCTCGCGGCCGCAATCGATGCGGTGCGGGTGGGTGGCCGAATCGTGGTGCTCAGCTACCACTCGCTCGAGGACCGGATCGTCAAGCACGCGTTCGCGGCTGGCACCGAGATCACGGTTCCCCCTGGCATGCCCGTGATTCCCGACGACGCCCAACCGTACTTGCGTGTGCTTACCCGAGGGGCCGAAAAGGCGTCCGATGCTGAGATCGAGGCCAACTCACGGTCCAAGCCCGTGCGTCTGCGGGCCGCCGAGCGCACTCGCATCACGCCCAGGAGGGCAGCATGAGCGCCGCGCCCCTCAGGTCGCACGCCCGCCCAGCCGCAGCGCCAACCACCGCGCCGCAGCGCGCCATCCACCTGCATGCGGTGACCGCGCCCCGTCACGCACGCAGCATCGCGCCCTTCGCCTGGCTATGCATCGGCATCGTGCTTGCAGCGTTATCGTCCGTGCTCGCGCTCAACACCACGATGGCCGAGGGTGCCTACACTTCCCGAGACCTGAAGATCGAGATCGCGCAGCTTCACCAGCAGCGTGCGACCGCGCTGATCCAGCTCGAAGCGAATGCCGCACCCGAGGCGCTCGCCGGCCGAGCGGCGGAACTGGGAATGCAACCGGCGGGCCGCATCGGCTTTGTCACCCTCGAATCGGGCAAGGTGCTCGAGGCGGGGGGCCGCTAGTGGCGCCCGACGACGGGCGGCGCCGACCCCGCTCGCCACGTGCCGTGCAGGATCGCCGCGTCGGCGCGCCACGAAACCGCCGACCACCTCCCGCCCGCAGTCCTCAGAGGCTGGATACCCACGTGCCCAAGGTGGGCGAGCCCGGTCGTCGGCAGACGGTGCTGTCCGTCGCGTCGCTGCTGCTGCTCGGCGTCTTCGTGGCGCGGCTGGTCGACGTTCAATTGGTCAATGCGGCGCCGCTTGCCGAGGCCGCGCTGGCCCAGCGGCTCGTCACCGCCGACGTCACGCCGGCACGGGCCGACATCGTCGACCGCAACGGCGTGGTGCTCGCCACCTCGGTCGAGCGCTACAACGTGTGGGTCAACCAGACCAAGATCGCCGAGTGGAAGCGCACCGAACAGGGCAAGGTGCTCGCGGCAGGGCCGCTGGACGCCGCGCGCATCCTCGCCCCCATCCTCGGCATGAACGAATCGGAACTCGCCGCCGACCTGGTGGGCGACAAGACCTTCCAGTACCTCGCCAAGAGCATCACTCCGGAAGAGCTTGACCTGGTGCGGGCCGAGCGCATTTCCGGAATCGAGTGGGAGGCGACCCCAGTACGCCTCTACCCGAACGGCGACATCGCGGGAAACGTCATCGGCTTCATGGCGGAGAACGGTCAAAGCCCGGGCGCCGTCGGCATGGCCGGCGTCGAAAAGATGTACGAGGATCAGCTCACCGGAACAGCGGGCTCGCGGACGTACGAACGCAGTCGCTACGGCACCATCATCCCCACGGGAATCCACAGCGAGACCCCGGCCGTCGACGGTTCCACGGTGCAGCTCACCGTCGATCGAGACATCCAGTACTACACACAGCAGGCACTCGACCGCGCGCTCGCCACCACCGGAGCGCGCGCCGGCACCGTGGTGGTGATGGACAGCCGCACGGGAGAGATCCTGGCCCTGGTCGACTCCGGGGCGGTGGACCCCAACGACCCCGGCGCCACGCCCGCGAGCCAACGTGGCTCGGGCGCCGTCCAGGATGTCTTCGAACCCGGCTCGACCGCCAAGACGATCACGATGGCGGCCGCGCTCGAGGAGGGCATCGCCACGCCGACCTCCCAGTTTGTCGCGCCCTACGCGTACGCGACGCCCTACAAGGTCTTTCACGACTCTCACGCGCACGCCGACGAGAAGCTGACGCTGGCGGGAGTACTGGTGACGTCGTCCAATACGGGCACCATCCAGATCGGTCAGCAGATGAGCGACGAGACGCGCTACGACTACCTGCGCAAGTTCGGCCTGGGAGAGCCGACCAACCTGGGTCTGCCGAACGAATCGTCGGGAATCCTGCACCCCTACCAGGACTGGGACCCCATCACGAAGTACGCGACCATGTTCGGCCAAGGAGTCGCCGTGACGGCCGTCCAGACCGCGCAGGTCTACGGAGTGGTCGCCAACAACGGGTTGCGCATCTCGCCCACGATCGTCAAGGGCTTCGAAGACGCCGACGGCACGTTCACGCCGCGCGACAACGCGGAACCGGTGCGCGTCATCTCCGAGAGCACCGCAAAGGCGTTGATGGGGATGCTCGTCGAGGTCACGGAGGACGGCACGGCTCCCAAGGCGGCGATCGACGGCTATCTGGTGGCGGGCAAGACGGGTACGGCGCAGGCGCCCGACGATAACGGCGTGCTCAACAAGGTCGTCGCGTCCTTCGTCGGAATTGCGCCGGCCGATGACCCTCGGATCGTCATTTCAGTGGTCATGTACGACCCCAAGTCGTCTATCTGGGGAGGCGAAACTGCGGCGCCGGTGTTCCATGACGTGGCAACCTTTGCCTTGCAGACACTGCGCGTTCCCCCGACGAAGGGGGAAGTGACGCGCTACCCGACAACGTGGGAGTGACATGACGATGGCGCTACGTCCCGCGCACGTGCGGCCGATCGGCATCGACGACGTCGCCGCACGAGCAGGTGCCGACCGTGTGGACGGAAGTGCGGGCGTCGAGATCACCGGCGCGACCGTGGATTCGCGTGACGTTGTTTCGGGCGACCTGTTTGGCGCGTTCGCAGGATTGGTGCAACACGGCGCGCGCTTCGCAAGCGATGCCGTCTCCGCGGGAGCCGTGGCGATCCTCACGGACGAGGACGGTTTGCGGCAGGTGCGGGCAAGCGGGCTGTCCGTGCCGGTGGTGGTGGCCGCAGACACGCGCAACGCCATGGGCGAGGCCGCGGCCGCGATCTACGGCGACCCTTCACGCGCCCTCACCTTGGTGGGCATCACCGGAACCAATGGCAAGACCACCACGAGTTACTTCATCGACAGCGCGCTCGCCCAGATCCACCCTCATCGTGGGATCTTCGGCACCGTTGAACTGAGGATCGGCGCGGAAGCCATCGAATCACCCCGCACCACCGTGGAGTCGCCGGTGTTACACGGCTTCTTAGCGCGCATGCTGGAGGAGGGTGTGACGGCGGCAGTGTCCGAGGTGAGTTCGCACGCGGCGGCGCTGGATCGCATCGCGGGTGTGGAGTTCGCCGTGGCGGTCTTCACCAACCTTCAGTGGGATCACCTCGACTTTCACAAGACGATGGACACCTACCTGGCCGACAAGGCCAAGCTGTTCGCGCCGGGTCGCTCGCGCCGCGGGGTGGTGTGTATCGACGACGACTACGCCCAACGTCTCGCACGCGAAGCCCAGATTCCCGTCGAGACCGTGTCCACGCGCCCCGGCTCGCCGCACGGCGACTGGAATGTCGAGGATGCCGACGTGGGTCTCGACGGCGTGGGCTCACGGTTCACGTTGGTGGCGCCCGACGGTGTGCGACACGCAGCGGAAAGCCCGCTACCCGGACTCGTGAACGTGTCCAACGCCGCCGTGGCGATCGTCGCGGCACACGCGGCGGGCGTCCCGCTCGACGCGGCCATCCGCGGAGTCGCCACGGCACAGGAGGTACCCGGGCGCATGGAGCGAGTGATCGAACGCAGCGACCTCGACCCCCTCGCGATCGTCGACTACGCCCACACACCCGACGCGCTCACCCTCGCGCTTGAAGGCGTGCGCCCCATCACGCCGGGCCGGCTCATTCTCATCTTCGGCTCCGACGGAGACCGCGACCAAGGAAAACGCCCCGTCATGGGCGAGATCGCCGCGCGACTGGCCGACGTCATCGTGCTGACGGACGAGAACCCCCGTTCCGAGGAGCCCGCCGCAGTGCGCGCGGCCATCCGTGGCGGCATCGAGAAGGTGCGCCCCGGACTGGCCGATGTGCACGAGGTCGCCCCGCGGGTCGCGGCCGTCGAGTATGCGCTGCGGCTTGCGCGTCCTGGGGACACGGTGATCGTCACCGGCAAGGGCCATGAACCCACCCAAGAGATCGCGGGCGTGTTCCACCGCTACAACGACCGTGACGCCTACAGGGCCGCCTACGAACGCATCGTCGCCGAGAGGGAGGCTGGCCGATGAGGCCGCTCGCCGCCCAGTGGGTCGCGAATGCCACCGGCGGAACGCTCGTGGCGGACGTCGACACTCGCGTGTCATCGGTGGTGAAGGACTCCCGCGACGCGATCCCTGGGTCGCTGTATGCGGCGTTCGTGGGGGAGCGCGTCGACGGCCACGACTTTGTGGATGCGGCGCGCGATCGCGGCGCCACACTCTGCCTCGTCACCCGCACGGTCGACGGGCCGCACATCTTGGTCGAGGACGTCGCCGTAGCGCTGGGCAGGCTCGCCCGCGCCTACCTGGCCGACCTTCGCCTCCAGGGACACATCACGGTGATCGGTGTCACCGGCTCCAACGGCAAGACCACCACCAAGGACATCCTTGCCCAGATGCTTCCCGACGTCGTGGCGCCCGAGGGCAGCTACAACAACGAGATCGGGCTACCCCTGACGGTGCTTGCGGCCGACGAATCCACGCGGCACCTGGTGCTGGAGGTGGGTGCATCGGCCCCTGGGGACATCGCCTATCTGACGCGCATCGCGCCGTTGGATGTGGCCGTGGTGCTGATGATCGGTGCGGCGCACCTTGGCGGCTACCGGTCGATTGAGGCGCTCGCCGAGGAGAAGGCGACCATTCTGGACGGCGTGGTGGCGGACGGAGTGGGGCTACTCAACATTGACGACCCGAGAATCGCGCCGATGGTCGGCAGGGCACCGCGCAGCCTGACCTACGGTTTCGGCGAGGCCGACGTTGCAGGGCGCGACCGTCGCACGGAACGCGGCCGCGCCCACTTCAGCGTGGACGGCGTGGAGGTCGCGCTGACGCTCGTGGGGGACCACCACGCCACCAATGCGCTCGCGGCGCTCGCGGTCGCGCGGGCGTGCGGACTCGATCTGGCGGTTGCGGCCGAGGCCGTCAGCCGTGCCCGGCCACTGAGCGCCCATCGCATGGCCCTCACCGAACGCGCCGACGGCGTCACCATCCTGGACGACTCCTACAACGCGTCCCCCGAGTCGATGCGCGCGGCCTTCCGCGCGCTGCGGTCCGTCGCGGACGGGGGCACCTCGTGGGCCGTGATCGGCGAAATGCTCGAGATGGGCGAGGCCTCGATTCAGGCACACGACGACCTGGGAATCGATGCCGTCCGGCTCGGGATCTCCCACCTTGTGGTGGTGGGAACGGGCGCGCGTCCGGCGTACGTCTCGGCGGTCCGGGAGGGTTCATGGGGGGATGAAGCCGCGT
The DNA here is from genome assembly GCA_002384765.1 of Demequinaceae bacterium UBA4004. The sequence goes on along the minus strand of DGBM01000241.1, from coordinate 2,183 downwards.
TCGTGGCTACCATTGACGAGGCCCTTGCACTGGTAAGGGACCGCGTCGCACCCGGAGACACCGTGCTCGTCAAGGGCTCGCATGGCACGGGTCTGTGGCGCCTCGCTGACGAACTGACCAGGGAGACTCCATGAGGGCGATTGTCCTGGCGGGCGCGATCGCCGTCCTGATCTCTCTGCTCGGCACCCCCTGGGTGATCCGCTACCTGACGCGCCGGCAATTTGGCCAGTTCATCCGTCACGACGGCCCCGCATCTCACCACACCAAGCGCGGCACGCCGACGATGGGCGGCGTGGTCATCATCGCAGCCACCGTCATCGGCTGGCTGGGCGGGAACCTCGTCACCTCGCGAACGCCCAACGTGTCCTCCGTCCTGGTGGTGTGCCTCATGGTGGGGGTGGGCCTCGTCGGTTTCCTCGACGACGGCATCAAGATTTCGCGGGAACGGTCGCTCGGCCTGAATGCCCGCTGGAAGATCCTCTTGCAGGGTCTCGTCGGCATCGTCTTTTCGTTGCTCGTGTTGCAGTTTCCTGACGATCAGGGTGTTCGCCCCGCTTCGACGGCCGTGTCCTTCTTGCGCGACACCGCCCTGGATCTCGCGATCTGGGGCCCCGCGGTGGGCATCATCCTGTTCGTCGTCTGGTCGAACTTCCTCATCACCGCGTGGTCGAACGCGGTCAACCTCACCGACGGGCTCGACGGTCTCGCCACGGGCGCCGCGCTCATCTTCTTCGGGGCGTACGTGCTCGTCGGAATCTGGCAGACCAGCCAACTGTGCGGCATCAACAACGCCGACCCGAACACGTGCTACGAGGTCCGCGACCCGCGTGACCTCGCGATCTTGGCGGCAGCGATCGCCGGTGCGTGTCTCGGGTTCCTGTGGTGGAACGCCTCGCCGGCCAAGATCTTCATGGGAGACACCGGCTCGCTCGCCCTGGGAGGCGCCATTGCTGGCATCACCATCGTGAGCCGCACCGAGATCCTGGGCGGAATCATCGGTGGACTGTTCGTCATCATCGTGATGAGCTCGGTGCTCCAGATCGGCTACTTCAAGATCTCGGGCGGCAAGCGCATCTTCAAGATGGCGCCGCTTCACCACCACTTCGAGTTGCTGGGCTGGGGTGAGGTCACGATCGTCACCCGCTTCTGGATCATCGCCGGCCTGTTCACCGGGGCAGGCATGGGGCTGTTCTACGCGGAGTGGGTCGCCAA
>DGBM01000241.1:323-826 GCA_002384765.1 Demequinaceae bacterium UBA4004 | reverse complement strand
GCCGATCGCCTGAGCGTGGACGGCCTCGACCTGTCGACCTTTGACGTCGTGATGGCGTCCGCGGCCTTCCCGCCCTCCTCCGACGCAATCGTTGCGTGCCTGGACGCCGGCCTGCCCGTGTGGTCGGAGATGGAATTTGCGTGGCGCGTGCGCGCCAGCGATGCGCCGTGGGTGCTGGTCACCGGCACCAACGGCAAGACCACCACCACCCAGATGCTCGAATCCATGCTCATCGCCGACGGCAGGAAGGCCGCCGCCGTCGGCAACATCGGCNNGGCAAGACCACCACCACCCAGATGGTGGGCGCGATGGCGGCCGCAGCGGGCGTGGATGTCAAGGTGTGCGGCAACATGGGTGTCTCCGTGATCGAGGCCGCTCGCGAGGGCCACGCTCTGCTTGCCGTCGAGATCGCCAGCCTGCAGTTGCACTTCACCCACACGGTCTCGCCCGCGGCGGCCGTGTGCCTGAACGTCGACAGCGACCACCTGGACTGGCACGGCTCG
>DGBM01000241.1:0-238 GCA_002384765.1 Demequinaceae bacterium UBA4004 | reverse complement strand
CCCAGCTCGGCGTGGTGGACGGCTACCTGGTGGACAGGGCGTTCACGCCGCAGCGGCGCACCGAGGCGCTTGAACTGGGCGAGGTGGCGGACCTCGCCCACCTGGTGGCGGGGGACGTTCCGCCGTACTTGGTGACCAACGCCTTGAGCGCTGCCGCCTTGGCGCGCGCAGTGGACGTGCCTCCCGCCGCGATTCGCGAGGGTCTGCGAGGCTTCGCCTTGGATCGCCACCGCACCGC
>DGBM01000111.1 GCA_002384765.1 Demequinaceae bacterium UBA4004 | reverse complement strand
GATGTCTCAGGACATCGGTGACGGAAGTGCCCACATTCTGCCCACACTTGGTCGAGATTCACCCCGATCGAGCCCGTTTGAGCCCCGTCGAGGAAAGCGAAAATTCCGCGTAATCACGCGGTTTTTCCCGAATCTCGCGGCAAGGCGGAAAACGCCCGCCTGAGTTCGACTCCCGCCGTCGCGTCTAGGTCAACAGTCCTAGATCTTCGTATACCTGGGGTCGTCATCTCGGCGAAGCGCGGTCTCAAGATCAGGAACTCTTCGCGGCGCCCGATTCCAACGCGGCCGCGACCGTTTCGAACTCCGCCAGTGCTGCGGTCAGGTCCTCCACGATCTCGCGCGCGATGACCTCGGGCGCGGGGAGGTTGTCAAGGTTTTCGAGCGACTCGTCTCTCAGCCACGTGATGTCCAGATTGATCTTGTCCCGCGCAACCAGCTCCTCATAGTCGAAAAACTTGTATTGCTCGGTCTCGACGCGGGACTCGCGATCGACACCAAAGCACGACACAAAGTTGTCAAGGTGGGCACGCGTCAGCGGATTCTGCTTGAGGGTGAAGTGCTGATTCGTGCGCAGATCGTAGATCCAGAGCTTCGACGTCCAGGGACGCTCACCCGCCGGCTTCTTGTCGAAGAACAGCACGTTCGCCTTGACACCGCCGGCATAGAAGATGCCCGTCGGCAGCCGAAGCATCGTGTGCAGATCGAAGTCTTTCAGCATCCGCCGACGCAGGGTCTCGCCGGCTCCACCTTCAAACAGCACGTTGTCGGGTAGCACGACCGCAGCCCGCCCGTTGATGTCGAGGATCGTCGCGATGTGCTGAAGGAAGTTGAGTTGCTTGTTCGACGTCGTGACGACGAAGTCCTGGCGCTCGATCTCGAGATCCTCGCGCGCTTCGCGCCCGTCGGCACCGACCATCGTCAACGATGACTTGCGACCGAACGGCGGGTTAGAAAGCACCACGCTCCACCGGCGCCCGGGGTCCGCGATAAGCGAATCTTTTACCTCGATGAGTGACGGACCATTGGCCTCGCCGGCGCCGTGCAGCAGAAGGTTCATCGCGGCCAGACGCGCGGTGCCGTCGACCAGCTCGACGCCATGCACGAGTCCCGTCCCGAGGTGCTCACGCTGCGGAGGCGTGAAGGACGACGCGTAGCGCGCGACATGCTCGTACGCCTGCAACAGGAACCCGCCCGTGCCGCACGCGGGGTCAGTCACCGTGTCCTCGACAGTCGGACGAATGCAGTCAACGATGGCATCAATGATCGGGCGAGGAGTGAAATATTGCCCCGCACCCGACTTGACGTCTTCTGCGCCCTTCGCAAGCAGCGACTCGTACGCGTCACCCTTGATGTCGACCCCGGTCTGCGACCACTGCTCCGCGTCGATGAGGTCATGGATAAGGCGCTTCAGCTTCGCGGGATCCTGAACCCGATTCTGCGCTTTGCGGAAGATCACGCCGAGCGTGCCGGTCTCGCGCCCGAGCCCTTGCAGGATGCGCGTGTATTCAAGCTCTAGCTCCACGCCGTCGGCATCGAGCAGTCGCTGCCACGAGTACTCGTCGGGAACTATCTTCTCGGGTCTAAGCGGTCGTGTGGCCCGCTCGTGAGCCATCTTGAGGAAGAGCAGATAGGTCAGCTGCTCCGTGTAGTCGATCGTGCCGACGCCGTCGTCGCGCAGCACGTTCGCGTACGACCAGAGTTTGTCGACAAGGCGGCGAGAGTCAGGCATCAGGAAGGTCTCCGAGGGCTTGCGTCAGAAGAGAGTCGCGTCTCGAGGCGTGTCGTCGGGCTCGTCACGCAACAGGATCTCGAAGAACGCGTAGTTGATGAATAGTCTCTCGCGACCCACGCGAATGTCGCGGAGCACCCCGGTCGCAACAAGCTCGTTCAGCCATTTGGTCGCCGTTGGCCGAGAGACCCCGCAACGCGCTATCACGTTGCTGATCCGGCAATACGGCTGCTCGAACAGCACATCCAGCAGATCGGAATTCGCGCCCGCGCTTGTCTCGCGCACCTGTTCACGCACGTTCACCTGCAACGCTTGAATGGCGTCGATCTTCGCGAGCGTCACCCGGGCGGTCTCGCGGACGGCGTCGAGCATGAACAGGATCCACTCCTCCCACACACCGCTGCGGGTAACTTCGAGAAGCAGCCGGTAATAGTCGTCCTTATGAACGATGATGTATCGCGACAGGTAAAGGATCGGCGACTGGAGCAGGCCGGCATCCACGATCATCAGTATGTTCAGGATGCGACCGGTCCTTCCGTTTCCGTCGGCGAAGGGGTGGATCGCCTCGAACTGGTAGTGCGCGATTGCCATCCGGACGAGCGGGTCGACCGACCGCGCCCCATGGATGAAGTCCGCCCAGTTGGCAAGCTTCCCGCGAATGACAGCTGCCCCGTGCGGCGGGGTGTAGATCGCGCGTCGTGTCGCGGGGTTTGCGATGATCGTGCCGGGCAGATCGCGCACATCCATCTCGCGTTGCTGGATGATCGAACAGATCTGGGTCGCGGTGGTGACCGAGAGCGGGCGCGATCGCACACTCTCCAACCCCGCGAACAGTGCAGAGCGGTAGCGCAGCGTCTCTTTCGTCTCGGGCGTCGCGAGTTCTGACTCGTCTTGCGCGTAGCGGAACAGTTCGTCGGTTGTCGTCACGATGTTCTCGATCTCGGAGCTCGCTTGCGCTTCGAGGATCGGAATAGCGTTGAGCAGTACCGCCGGGTTGGGCATGCGCCGAGTCGCCTGGTCGAGGGCCGCGACCTGCGCACGCGCCTCGATAGCCGCCTTGAGGACGGCGACCGTCTCGACCGCGGTGTTGGGAGGCAATGCGGGAAGCTCATTGTACGGCTCGTTTGGCTGCCATGTCACATGCAAAGTCTACGCACACGACGCGAGAACGTGTAAAAATTCGGAGTAAATATTTACATGTTCTGGCAATGAGTAAACGAGGTTTGCATGGCGCCCGGCGTCCGTATCATTGCGCCGCTAAGGACTCTTCGATCCGAGCAGCGTCGAATGTCGCTCCCGTCAGCTGTCCTGAAAACGCGTAAGCGAGAACGGCCCTGCGGAGCAACTTTGAACGATGTTGGGCTGCCATGACCTCCGCGCGTAGGCGACCCGCCACCTCGCGGACCAGTGCAATGCGTTGCACCACTTCGGCCTGATGCGCTCGCGACGGCACGGGAATCCCGAGGGCGCTCAACTTACGAACGCTCAAAGTGTAGAGGCCACTTGATGAGCTAGCGACACTGGAGAGCTGTCGACGAAGCTGAGGTGCGTTCCAAACCGCCTCGAGATACGCCGGGAGCAACCGTGGTCCAGGACGTACGCGAATCAGATGGTTTTGATGCACCGCCCCGGGCACGCTGTTGTCCCAGAGAGCAGCGCGGCCGATCTGGTTGGCGCTACCGTTACCTTCGACAACAAGTAGATCGCCCAGCAGCAGTTGGTACCGTTCCTGGTCGCCAGCGAACATCTCGACCTCATGAAGTTCAGCGAGATCAAGTCCCGAAGCAGTTATGTTGGCTACTCGCAGAAATGGCGCTGTGTTTCTGCTCGGTCGGCGCTTCGGTTGTTTCTGAATGCCGGACTGAATTGCCGCTAGGTCCGCAAGCGGCACCAGCTCTGCGCCAAAGCTTGCGTCCGCGAGCGCCCGCTGCACTAGTGACGCCGTCCGCGCTATCACGACATCCAACCCTCGCTCGGCGGCGTCGAGTCGGGAGAATTGATCTTCGATCATGTCCACAATTCGCTGCTGTTCGATCACAGGCGGCACCGAGAGTCCGATGGCAGCCAGGTTTCGGCGGGAGATGCGCTTCCTAGTAGTCCCTGACTGCATGGACTCGACCCTGGCGCGCACGTTCGGAGAGTTGAGCGCCCACATAACGAATCGCGGATCGAGATCCTGTCTAGCGATTCGAAGAACGGCCACGTCGACGACTGTCACGGCGCGCTCGATCCCGTGAGGGACAAGACATGCGCGCCCGATGGGATCGGGCATCCGGGCAATAAGGATGTCGTGTGGACGAAGAAAAGTACAGTTGAGTCGAAGGGCTTGATCTTCACGCATCCACCGATTGCTTCGATCACGAAAGACCCCTACTCCGACGTCAGCGAGTTGAGTCAGCCGCACTCCCCCACTCGAATCCTGGTCCTTTGATTCGACCCAGTCACCGTCGGTGAAGAGTCCGCCTCGAGCGATGTCTGCGAGCGTCTCGATCTCCCAACTCACGCGGTCAGCTCCACGTTCAGTTCGTCGATGAGCGTACCGGCGCGGTCGCCGAGGACGCGTATGGCACCATCGACTCCCCCGCGCTCGGTGAAGGGTGCGCCATCGAGATCGGCATCTGATAGACCGGCCGAGTTTGCGATGACGTCTGCCATTCGATCGAGCCACCAGCGCTGATCATCCGTGAACGCGACACCGGCGAGGCCCTGACGATCGAGCCAGTCGTCGTAACGTGCTCGCACGACGTCGGCATACGGGACGAGTTCGGTGTCCTCGCCCAACTCGTACCGCAGAAGGGAGACGAGGTCGGTGAGTCTCGCGTGATCATTTGGCCTGACGCGTTCGACCTGTACCGCTTCGTATGCGTGCCAGATGAGGTCGACCGTCCAGTTGTGCGGGGGCCGGGCAATGCGGTCGGCGAGTTCCGCGATGGCCGCGAACGGCACGTGCCGAGTCTTCGCTTCCATGAGCACCTGTATTGCGCTGATCTCACTGCGATGCTCAGCGAGGTAACCGCGCCACGATTCGACGATCGACCGCGCATGGTTCGTGTCGACCACGCCGTAGGCATCGACGAGCTCATCGACCGTCACTTCGTCGATCACTTGGTCGTGTGTGCGGCGCAGCTCGAGAATGCGCGAGCGCAACTCAGGGCTCGATGCGAGTGGCTCGATGGCGCGCTCGATCAGCTCAGCGATCGCTGCTTCCCGAGCCCTCGCGGATTCGGGCGACGCGTCGTCGACCTCCGGCAGCGAACCGGCCTGAGTATCGGGATCGACGGCGTCGACGAGTCCGCGAATGACGTTGCGCAGCGATCCCCCGGCGACCTCATCGAGCTCGGCGCGTTCCGACGCGGTGAGCTGTAGCTCGAGGGCCGACAGGCGCGAAGCAAGGGTCGCGGTCTCGTCCTCGGTGATGGAGAGGTCCGCGGCCTTCGCAAGCAACTTTTGCAGCGAGACTCCGCGATCTCGATTCAGCGGCGGTTCGACGAAGTCGTGCTCGGTGACCCCGACGGCGTCGACGATCACAAAGCGGGTCTTCTGTGCGGCATCCGGGGTGACTGCTCGGAAGTCTGCGGATGGGATCGTTCGTGCGCCCCGGCCTTTCATCTGCTCGAAGTACTGGGCGCTGCGCACATCGCGTAGGAAGAAGACGCACTCGAGCGGCTTGACGTCTGTTCCGGTGGCGATCATGTCGACGGTGACCGCGACGCGCATCGTCGGCGAGGTGCGGAACGCCTGCAAATGACCCTTCGGATCTTTCGCGTTGTAGGTGATCTTGGCTGCGAAGTCGTTGCCTTTGCCGAACACTTCGCGCGCAAGGTTTACCACTGTCTCGGCGTGATTGTCGTCCTTGCAGAAGATAAGCGTCTTTGGCACGACGCGGCGACCAGGAAAAATTTCGGGCATGCGGTCGCGGTAGGTCTCGAGGATCGTCCGCAACTGAGACATGTTCGTAACCGCTCGGTCGAGCTGCGTCGCGGTGTACTGGAGATCCTCATCGAGCGTCTCGAGTCGTTGCTTTCGCGTGCGACGGTCGACCTTGGGAACGACCGTGCCCGCCTCGATCGCTCCGCCTTCATCGCTCACACGAGTCTTGATGCGATAGATGTCGAAGTCGACGTTCACTCCATCCGCGACGGACTCTGGGTAGGTGTATTCCGAAACCAGGTTCTGCTGAAAGAACCCGAACGTCTGCTTGCCGGGCGTCGCTGTGAGCCCCACGATGTGTGCGTCGAAGTACTCGAGCACCCCTCGCCACACGCCGTATATAGAGCGATGCGCCTCGTCCACGATAACCAGGTCGAACGCTTCCGGGGGGAGCGCATGGTTGTATGCCACCGTCACCGGAACGTCGGGGACGAAACCGTCGATACCGGGATCGTCGCGATCCTCGACGTCCTTGCCCTGGAGCACACGGTGGACGCGCTGGATCGTCGAGATCACCACGCTGGCCGACTGCAGCATCCCAGCGCTTGTTAGCTTCATCACGGGATACAGCTCCGTGAATCGCCGGCCGTCGCCAGGGGTGCGGTAGTTCTGGAACTCAGCGAGCGTCTGGTCTGCGAGGTTGTTGCGGTCGACGAGGAAAAGGATGCGAGTGAATCCGCCGTAAGCGAGAAGCCTGTAAGCCTCGGTCACGGCGGTGAATGTCTTGCCCGCCCCCGTGGCCATCTGGATGAGGGATCGCGTATACCTCTGCTCACGCAGCGCTTGCTCCACCCCGTTGACCGCATCGATCTGCGCTGGTCGCAGACTTGTGCGGTCGAGCTCGGGGAGAGAGTGGACGCGGGCGCGCCAGGTCGCGGCGCCCGGCCTCTCAATGGCTTCGCGGGCCGCCCGTGCGAGGGTTGGCGGTTGCGGGAACGCGAAGACTCGACGCGCTCGCGGATGCGGGTCGAACCCGTTCGTGAAATGGGTCTCGACTCCTGACGACTCGAACACGAACGGGAGACGGCCGTCGGTAACCACCGCCCGCCTAGCCTGCGCATCGGGAAGGCCGGTGGCATACATCGCGGATTGCCACTCGACGCCTGACAGGGAGGTGCCGACCGGTTTCGCCTCGATGACTCCGACGACCTGCTTGTCTACGAAGAGTAAGTAATCGGCCCGTCCATGCCCCGAGGCCATGATGAACTCACGCACTGCTACGCCAACGCCCGCAAAGAGGTTGATCGCGGCGCGGTCCTGCACTACCCATCCGGCTGCTTCGAGCTGCTCGTCGATGAGTTTCCGTGCACGCGCTTCGGCGGGCAGGCGGTCAGCTTCGAGCATGCCGCCAGCGTATCGAATGCGCTATATCGGGCCTGACTGCCCGCGCACGAATGTGCCGCCGATCCATCGCACAAGGCGCACGAGCTTGCGTCGTCCGGCCGTGATGAGGATCGCAAGCACCAGCGGCCCAAACCACCAATACGTCAGCGCATTGACCCACAGCGCATGCCAGAGAAGCACGAGGCCCTGCCACACCCCCTGTTGAAAGAGGTCGCGCATCTCCCAGTAGTCGAGCATTGTCGTCTCCTCTCGCGTAAGCCATACGCATCTTTATCAGGAGGCCCAGACATCACATCCCCATCCCGCCACGCGGTGCCGACGTTTGCGATGGGTCCGCCCCCAAGGATTGACGGTGGGCAATTGCCTAGCGGCGCGCCAAAGGTCCAGCTGTGGCGTCAAGCTGAGCATCGGCGGTTCGTTCCAGGACCTGAAGGACCTATGTCGGGCGCCGGCGGTCAACGTCGCAGCGATCGTCGCGGCATGGCAACCCGTCCGTGGCCCCGCCGGGAATCGGCACGTGACTGACTTCGAACCTTTTCATCCAGCCGATAGCCTTCCGGAAGGAGGGCGATATGCGTGTCGATTTTTCGCCGTGGCGTTTGCGGGAAGCCCCAGCATCTGACGCGCTCGACGCGGTCGCCCATCGGACGATCGCGGCGCTCCTTGCGCAAGCTCGGAGCGGCCGCATACCCACGGAAGATGCCGCCGCGCAAGTTCACCAGGTGCGCTCGTTCGTTCAGTCGGTTGACGGCTACGACGCGACGGCGATTGCTGGCGCGATCGCCGAGTTGCAGTCGGAGCTCGATAAAGTGCGGCAGGGCTCGTAAGTGACACCGTCCGATGAGCTTGAGCGGGTCTTTGACCGCGACATTCGCCCGCTCGTCTTCGCCGACGTTGAGGACGTTGAGCCCGAGTTTGTGATCTTGTCGGGGCAGCAGGGGTCAGGCCGCGCACAGGCCATCTCGAGAATCCAATCCGCAGCGCAGCATCGTCTTGCTGTCGTGAGGGGTGATGAGTTGCGCGCCTTCCATCCGCGATACACGGAACTGGTCGGCACTGCTGACGCGGAGGTTGAGCTGGCGGCCGCGGCGGCGCAGTGGGTGGGTGCCTGCATCGCGTATGCGCGGGATCATCGACGATCGGTGCTGCTGGAGGGGTCGTTCGAGAACCCGGACGCGGTCACGGGAACTCTACGGCTGTTCGCCGAGCAGGGGTTTCGGACGCGCGTGATCATGGTCGGTGTGCCGGCGCGCGAGAGTCTGCTGACGTTGGCGTCGACGCACGCGTCACGCATCCAGGCGGGTCGTGCTTCGCGGTTCACGGACGGGGAAGAGCACCAGGCGGGCTTCGACGCGACAAGGGCGGTCGTCGCCGCAGTCGAGACCGACGCCCCCGAAAGTGGGCTCGTGGTGCTCGACCGTCGCGGTCGCACGGTTTTCGACAGCGAGACGCCGGCGCCCGACCAGGGTGGGAGCGGGGTTGAGGCGCTCGTGAAGGCGCAGTCCGTCACACCTTCGACGATGGACATGGTGGAGTGGTTAGGCGAACTTCGCCGGGTGAGCGAGTTCGCACAGTCGCTGCGCCGCCCCGAACGAGACGTGCTTGAGGCTCTCGTTGAGTTGCACGATCTTGCATTGCGGGAGGTGACCCCGCACCTGCCGTCCTTCGAGGGTTCCGATGTGCTCGCGGTCCAGGAGCGGAGCATCGCTACCCGACTGCTCGAGCTGCGCCGGACGTTGGCGCCGACAGAGACAGTCGACGCGACGGGTCCGGTCGTCGGTCCTGCTGGCCCTGACCGCGGGGGCGTGACTCGATGAGCCGGGAGCTGCGGGTGCCAGCGACTTCGGGACTCCAGCACTTCGGGCGTCAGTGACTCTGTGAGGTCGGAAGTTCCGAACTTCGGGGGTCCGATACTTCGCAGGTGGTTGCTTCGGTCTGCGGGTGTCCTGGGATAGCCGGCTGTGGTCAGCGGGTCGGGTGGTGTGTAGTGCCGGGTCGTGGAATAGCGGACCGAGCGGCAGCGAGGGAGCATATGCCGCGAAAGCCCGGAACGGAGCACCGCGCGGCCCGCTACACTCTCGCCGCCCAGGAAGCTCAGTCCGCGTTCGCGGTCATGTGAGCGCGTTGAGGGCGCCGGTCCACCAGCGGAGGTAGGTGTTCCGCGGGTCCTGGCCGGCGGCGAGCTCAGTGGTGTGTGCAAGGGAGCTCGGGGGTGACGGTGAACCGTTCCCCTCCTTCGCGAAGGTGCGCGAACTGTTCATGTCGGTGGAGCTCGACGACTCAGCCGCCGCGCACGAAGGCGAGCAGCTCGTCATGCCAGAGGGCCGCGAGTCGTTGCCGGGGGTTCACGGGGGGCCGCTCACACCGGCAGAGTAACGGGCCAGCTCGGACATCTCGTGAGCGCGCTGCCACAGTTCAGTCGGTCGTAAGGGCCATGACGTCGCGGATGAAGGTGCGGCGGTCGGCGGTCGGGTCGGTGATGAGTTCGCGGATCCGGTCGCTGAGGCCGCGGCGGTGTGGGAGGAACAGGTCGCCGAGGGGTTCGATGCACCAGTCGATGTCTTCTTGGATGCTGTAGCCGGTTTCTTCCTGGTGTTTGGTGGGGTACCAGGTGAATGAGGCGACGGCGGTGCGGTAGATGACGGCTTCGGCGTCTGCACGGTCAAGCATGGTGGTCTGCCTTCCTGGTTGTCTTCAGTGTCACAGTCCGAGCCCTTTCCCCGGTGTTGCGGGTCCCGTGTGGGGGCCGGTCGCGTCGGGCCGGCGATTGGGGAGGCGGGGTGTGTGGCGGAGGGTGTCGTTGAGGTTGCGAGCGATCTCATCCATCCGGGCATCCTCCGCAGCCTCTACGGCGTCCCTGCGGGCCTGCTCGCGTTCCCGAGCGATCCGTCGAAACGCCTCCCGATCGGTGGGGTCCACGAATTTGTGTCCGACCGTTGGCTGAGTGGCGAGGTACACGTGGGCGCGGGCTCGTTGGCAGTCGCGTTCCCAGGCCGCGGTCATCTCCGGGCTGACCGCGTACTCCTCCTGCAGTTGCGAGATCTGTTCCGGAGTGCGCGGGGTGGTGAAGAACGCCGTCGCGGCGGCGCGGTTCTCCGCGCGTTCCGCACTGCTGGTCCCGTGCAGTCGCTCAGTGGGCAGCCCGCCCTGTTGGCGGTTCTTCTCCCGCCGCCGCCACGCCGTCGCCGCCGTTTTCGCTCGTTCCTTGTTCGCCTGGTAGCGGTCGCGGCTTTTCGCTTTCACCTCATCTTTGTGCCGTTCGTAGTAGTCCCGTGCGGCAGCTCGGCGGGCGTCGGGGTTGTCACGGTGTGCGTCGCGTTTCGCGGCAAGTCGTTCCTCGCGGTGCCGCTGATAGTCCGCCGCGTTATTCGCGCGGCGCCGCTCGCGAAACCCGTCCGGGTCCTCCGCCCGTTGTCGAGCGACGTAGGCGCGGGAGTATCCGACCCACTTGTCCTTATTCGCCGCGTAGTACTGCCGGGACTGCTCCGCACGCCTCGCACGCTTGTCCTCCTCCGCGCGCCTCCGCTGCGCCTGCGCGCGCATGTATTCGCGGTTGTAGGCGCGGACGTGTTCCCGGTTCCGCTCCTTGTACACTGCCTGCAACTCCCGCCGCCTGTCCCGGGTGAGCTCCCGATACCACTTGCTCTTCTCGCGCTGATACTCGGGTCCGTGGATGGGCAGGCCGTCGCGTTCACGCTGGTCCTTCCACTCCTGCAGAGCAGGTGATTCCTTGCTGCGATCCCGGCGGGGCACGCGCGGCCGTTCGTCGTCGGTCATGACATGCCCATCCCCGCGGTGACGGAACTCCGCACGACACCGGGACCCAGCGGCGCTTTCCGCGCCAGTTGATCGAGGGAGGCGAGGTGGTCGATGCGGTCGGGGCGAAAACCGAACCAGTGATGCTCGGGCTCACCGTCAACGACGACCACGGGCGCCTGGCTGTAGCCGGGATCCTCGGTGACGTAGTGACGGGCCGCCGCGTTGGCGTCGAGGGTGAGATCAATCTCGGTGTAGCGGATGCCGGCTTCGTCGAGGCGTCGGCTGGTGAGCCGGCACTGCACGCACGCCGGCCCCGTCGTGTACACCGTGACGCTGACCATCACGACACCTTCCCCGCCGCACGTCGGCCCGCACGGTGAACGGAAGTGCTGGATTCTGTAAGTCCGGTGGTCACGGAGCGTCGGAGTGCTTCCTCGGTGGACCCGGTCAGGTGGTGCTGGTGGGTGAGGAGTAGGTCGATCGCGACACGGATGAGGGTGTTCTCCGTGATCCGCTCTGCCCGTACGGTGCGGCGGCGCATCAGCGTTCGTGCGAGGGCAGAGAGCGCGGCGTATTGGTCTTCCCGCACGCGTGCTTCCTTGCGAGTCAGCCGCGCGAACATTGGCACGGACGGATCCGTGTCCTCCGCGTGTGCTCGGGTTCGGCTGTCGGTGAGGGTCGCAGCGAGATCGATGCGGGGCATTGCTTTCACCAGCTCCCCATAGGTGCGGGCTCGAGAATCCCGGACAGTTCGTGACCCAGGCGGGTGACGTCGGCGATGCCTCCCGCGGTGGACCGGTTGTCGCGAAGCGTTGTCACGACCTGCCCGAGCACGGGTGCGTCCGCGTGCGCCTTGTATTGCCGCAGATGGGTGTCGAAGCGGGGGATGCCCCAGGTGGAGTCCAGGAGCGCCTGCCATGCGGGTAGCTGGGTGGGGATGCGTGGATCGATCCGGTTCAACACCACGGCGTGCCGAACATGCCGTGGTTCGATCAGCGTGGTGATCGTCCGAATGGTTGGTTCGACCGCGAGCGGCTCCGGAGTGAGCGGGACGATCGCGAAGTCCACCGCATCCAGGACCGTCTCCAGGGGCTTAGTGCTCTCCAGCGAACCGGGGGTGTCGACCAGGACGAGGTCGTACGTCGCGTGCAGTTCACGCAGCCGGACCAGGACGTTCGGATGTTGCCTGCCCGCGAAATCGAACGGCAGACCGGCGCCAGCGTTGTCAGCCCACCAGACACTGGACTGCTGCGGGTCCACATCCACCACCAGCACCCGAGACCTGCGGGACAGGGTCGCCGCGAGCTGAACGGTAATGGTCGTCTTCCCCACCCCGCCCTTCTGATTCACGACCGCAACGATCCGCAGCGACTGATCAGCGTCCACGTGAGCCTCCCGGAAATGTGTGACTGGCAACCCATAGCGTCAGAGGCTCCAGTGGGTAGACGACGGTGCGGCCGAGTCGGCAGAACGGCGGGCCCTGCCGTCGATGCCGCCAGATCGCGAGCGCGTTCTCCGTCACACCGGGGAGCTGCTCCGCGACCTGCGCGGGCGTGAGATACACCTCGGGAAGCCCGATCGTGGGCCGGTCCGCTGTCATCGCCATCTCTCAACCTCTCCTGCATTTCCACCAGTGGGATTGACAAGAGTGTTGTACTTAGATATTCACTTAGTCAAGGGCTTTTCGTGAATCCGTAGCGCGGTAAGGCAAACTAAGGAGGTGAAGGTCGACGTGAAGACACCCAACGGCGACACCATGACCGCTCTGGCAGCGACGCTGCCCGTCGGGTCCGCGCTACGCATAGCCCCCCAGTTCNNGCCGGCCGGTACGTGATGACCACCGTCGTCAACCGCGCCGTCGGAGACGACTTCGACGAAACCGCACTGCGCCGGGTCGTGACCCAAGCGATCCTGCAAGCCGCGATCCCGCACTGCATCGCCCTGCAACTGTCTGACTCGGATGACGGAGCGTGGATCACCGTCGCAGATCTCACTGCCAACGACGGACGGGTCATCCCCGAATGGATGGCCGAAGCGGTCGTGAAGCGCGGCATGAAAGCCGAACGCATGGACGTCATCGAGATCCTCTACGGCACCGCAGCCCTCGCCGGACTACCCCCCGTCAAAGCCGTCCAAGTCGAACTCGGCGTCCCCCACCGCACCGCCGCGGACTGGATCTACAAAGCGCGCGCCGCAGGACGCCTCGAAGGAATGAGCTACACGCCCGGCCGACAGGCGGATGGGTAGCGTCCATCCTTACAAGACCAAAGAGGGCAAGCGGTACCTCGTTCGATATCGCAAACCCGACGGTACGAACGCCGCCAAGCGCGGTTTCCGCACGAAGCGCGAAGCCGAGGAGTACATCGCGACAGTCTCCGTTTCCATCTCAGCCAATCAGTACGTGGACCCGGGCGACGCCCGCATCACGATCGCCGACCTCGGCGCAGACTGGTTGCAAGATCAGGCCGCCGTCATCAAGCCGTCCTCTCTTCACCCTCTTGAGTCGGCATGGCGAGTCCACGTCCAACCACGCTGGGGCGCGGTACAAGTGGGCGCTATCCGACACAGTGATGTGCGGAGTTGGGTAACCGCGTTGACCAAAGACCGCGGCGCAACCACGGTGATTCGCTGTTACGGAATACTGGCCTCGATCCTCGATATCGCGGTACGAGATCGACGAATCGCCGAGAACCCGTCTCGAGGGATTCGGTTGCCGAAGAAGCGCGGCAAGCGGCATATCTATCTGTCTCACACACAGGTCGGCATACTTGCACACTGCTCGATCCATCCGGAGCTGGTTCTTTTCCTCGCCTACACCGGGCTGCGATGGGGCGAGGCTAGCGGTCTTCGCGTCAAGGATGTGGATCTCATCCGGCGGCGGGTTCACGTGCACGAAAACGCCGTCATGGTCAATGGCACGGTCCACACCGGCACACCGAAATCGCATGTAACCCGCTCCGTGCCCTACCCGGACTTTCTCGAGAACATCGTCCGTGCCGCCGTGTTCGGGAAAGGACGAGAGGCCCTTCTGTTTGGAGATGGTCAGTCACACCTCCGCCTACCCAACTCGCAGGACGGATGGTTCGCGGGCGCCGTACGCCGGGCAGCGACACAAGATCCGGATTTTCCGCGAGTGACGCCCCACGACCTGCGCCACACCGCAGCCAGCCTCGCCATCAGCGCGGGCGCGAACGTCAAAGCCGTGCAACGGATGCTCGGCCATGCTTCAGCAGCGATGACACTAGACACCTATGCGGACCTCTTCGACGACGACCTCGACAACGTCGCCGAGGCCTTGAGTAGAGCGCGTCAAGCAACGATCACACTATTAGAGGTGACACAGCCAACTCCGCCAAACCAAATCATGCCTTCATCGACCGCACATGTCTTTCTCCCGCTGAATGGTGGCGGACTGAGCCGATAAGGCGGGACGGTAGCGCCGCTTGCCCACCCACTGCGTTCGCGCGACGGTGGGTCAGACTGCGCGGAGGAGATACTTGGCGAAAATCCCGTCGTCGCCATAGCCGGCTTCCTCGATCGCGAAGCCTGCCTCGGTGAGCATTGGTTCGAGTAGCCACGTGAAGGTGGAGTGCTCGTCTCGGACGTGTTCTTCGAGGTCGGCACGCGTCCATCCGCCTTCCTCGTCCGCGTAGCCGGTCGAGCACCAGTGCTCGATCCGTTCGATCGCACTTTCCAGCGGAAAGTGGTACACGACATCCCACAGGCGGAGGATCCCGCCAGGGCGAAGCATCGCTCGGATGCGCGCAAGCGCGATGGCCTTCCAGAAGTCGGGGAGGTGGTGCAGCGCGTAGCGGGAGTAGACGAGATCGACCGATTCGGACGGGCGCTCGTAAGTTAGGTACCCCGCCTCCACGATATGGAGCGACGAACCTGCGGCTTCCGCTTTCTCACGGAGGACCCTGAGCATCACAGGTGAGGGATCCACGGCCGTCACGTTTTCCCACTGCTCTGCGGCGAGCAGTGCGAACTGCCCCGTTCCGGCTCCGAGATCGACGACATCCGAGCTCCCGGCCGGAAACACCTTCCGCAGGGCTGCGATCTCGCTCGCTGCGCCGGCGTCTTCCTTCGCGTCGTAGTGGGCCACGTGCTCAGGATCGGTGTTCTCTCGACCCAGAGACGTTGTCTCATCCAAGAACCACGTCGGTCGCTGCATGCCGCCCACCATATCGAGTGGTAGCGGCATGGCTTCTAGTCCGCGGCGACGGCGACTATCGGCGACGAGTTAAGGGCGATGAGAACACGTTCGTTCTCATTTCGTTCTCACTTGCTGATTCTGCTAAAGACAGAAGCCCCGCGATCCCAGTGTTTCCAAGGGTTCGCGGGGCTTCGACGGTGGCGGTGACGGTGGGATTTG
>DGBM01000141.1 GCA_002384765.1 Demequinaceae bacterium UBA4004 | reverse complement strand
GAGATGAACCCCCGCATCCAGGTGGAGCACACGGTGACTGAGGAGGTTACCGACATTGATTTGGTGAGCGCCCAGTTGCGGATCGCGTCGGGGGAGACGCTCGAACAGATTGGGATCCGCCAAGAGGACATTCGTACCAACGGATTCGCTATTCAGACGCGCATTACCACGGAGGACCCGGCGAACGGCTTCCTGCCCGACACGGGACGCATCGTCGCGTACCGCAGCCCCGGTGGCGCGGGCGTGCGACTCGACGGCGCGACTGGTCTGGCGGGCGGTCGTGTCACCGGTCACTTCGACTCCATGCTGGTCAAGCTGACGTGCCGCGGGAGGGATTTCCCCACCGCTGTCAGCCGCGCCCGGCGCGCGCTTGCGGAGTTCCGCATTCGGGGAGTGGCCAACAACATTCCCTTCCTGCGCGCCGTGCTCGACGACCCCGAGTTCTTGGCGGGGGAGTTCTCCACGCGATTCATCGAAGAGCGCCCCGACCTGGTTGCCGTGTCGCAGTCCAAGGAGCGGTCCACCAAATTGCTCTCGTACTTGGGTCACGTGTCGATCAACCGGCCCCAAGGGGAACCGCCGGCGATGATCCGCACCGCCACGAAGTTGCCGACGCTCGACACCACGGGAGATATTCCAGACGGTGCCTTGCAACACCTGCGTCGGGTGGGGCCAGCTCAGTTCGCGGCCGACCTGCGCGCGCAAACCGCGCTGGCCGTGACGGAGACGACGCTGCGCGACGCCCACCAGAGCCTACTGGCAACGCGCTTGCGCACCTTCGACATGCTGCAGTCGGCCGACCACGTCGCACGTCTCACGCCGCAACTCCTGTCCGTCGAGGCGTGGGGTGGCGCCACGTACGACGTGGCCATGCGGTTCCTGAGCGAGGACCCCTGGAAGCGGCTGGCGGCGTTGCGCGAAGCGCTGCCCAACCTGCCCATCCAGATGTTGCTACGCGGACGCAACACGGTGGGCTACACGCCGTACCCTGACGAGGCGGCCCACGCCTTCGTCCACGAGGCCGCGGCAACGGGCGTCGACATCTTCCGCATCTTCGACGCCTTGAACGACATCGAGCAGATGAGGCCCGCTATCGATGCGGTGCTGGAGACCGGAACCGCGGTGGCCGAGGGCACGCTGTGCTACACCGCGGACCTCACCAACCCTGACGAGACGCTCTACACGCTCGACTACTACCTGAAGCTGGCGGAGAAACTCGTAGCGTCGGGCGTCCACATGCTCGCCATCAAGGACATGGCGGGCCTGCTGCGGCCGCCGGCCGCGCGCACGCTGGTGACGGCCCTGAGGAAGAATTTCGACCTGCCAGTGCACCTGCACACTCACGACACCGCCGGCGGGCAGCTGGCGACGCTGCTGGCAGCATCGGAGGCGGGCGTGGATGCGGTAGACGTCGCCAACGCTGCGATGGCGGGCACCACCTCCCAGCCGCCCATGTCCGCCCTGGTCGCGGCACTTGAGCATACGGAGCGCGACACAGGGCTCTCCCTCGAGGCGGTGACCGACCTTGAGCCGTATTGGGAGGCCGTGCGACGCCTCTACGCGCCCTTCGAGTCCGGGCTTCCCGGACCCACAGGACGTGTCTACCGGCACGAGATTCCCGGGGGCCAGCTGTCAAACCTGCGTCAGCAGGCGCTCTCGCTGGGCCTGGGGGAGCGTTTCGAGGACATCGAGAACATGTACGCCGCGGCCGACCGCATCCTGGGTCGGCTGGTCAAGGTCACGCCCTCGTCCAAGGTGGTAGGTGACCTGGCCCTGCATCTTGTCGGACTGGGCGCCGACCCCCAGGACTTCGCTGAGAATCCCGCGTCCTACGACGTTCCCGACTCGGTGATCGGCTTCCTGCGCGGCGAATTGGGCGACCCGCCGGGAGGCTGGCCCGAGCCGTTCCGTGAGAAGGCGCTCACCGGTAGGGGAGAGACCAAGTCGATGGTGACTCTCAGTGACGAAGACCGAGAGGTTCTCGCCGAGTCCGGCCCGGCGCGCCAGCGTCGTCTCAATCACCTGTTGTTCCCCGCTCCGGCGGACGACTTCGACAAGGCCGTCGAGCTGTACGGTGACATCTCGGTGATCGACACCTACCACTACCTGTACGGGATGACGCCGGGCAGTGGGGAAGAGGTCAACATTCACATGGAGAAGGGCGTGACCATGTTGGTGACGCTCGAGGCCATCGGGGAGCCGGACGACCACGGGCTGCGGTGGGTGATGTTCAACTACAACGGTGCCATCAGGCCCGTGCAGGTGTTCGATCAGTCGGCTGAGGTCACAGTGCACGCCCGGGAGAAGGCCGACGCCTCGGTGCCTGGCCAGGTTGCCGCACCCTTTGCCGGTTCCGTGACGCCGCTCGTGGGCGTGGGGGACGCCGTGGCGGCTGGCGGCACGGTGGCCACGATCGAAGCCATGAAGATGGAGGCCTCGATCACCACTCCCGTCGGTGGCACGGTGACGCGAGTGGTGGTGAACGGCACCGAACCGCTCCACGGCGGCGATCTCGTGGTGGTGATCGACGGCACGTAGAGATTGGGACTTTCTGAGCCATCATGCCTGGTACACGGTATTTACCTGGGACCATAGGACGTTTGACCTGGGCCCATTGGTGGCCAGCGAGAGAACATGGTTCGCAGGAGGTGCGTCATGAAGGTGTTGGTTGCAGTGGGGTCTAAGTATGGGTCCTCACGTGAGGTCGCGAGGACAATTTGTGACGCCCTGGAAAGCCAAGGCTTCGACGTGGATCTGTCGGACGCCGCTGATGTACGCTCCGTGACGCCGTACAACGCCGTCATCCTCGGGTCCGCGGTGTACGGGGGATTGTGGCGGCGCGACGCCTCGGCCCTGGCCAAGGAGCACCGCGAGGCGCTCAAGGCCCGCGATGTGTGGACCTTCTCGGTCGGCATGGAAAACGTGGTGGTCGCGGGCCAACCCAAGGACGAGGCCTACGGGATTGCAGAGTCGATCGGCGCCCGTGAACACCGTCGCTTTGCAGGCGCGCTGGATCCTGAAAAGCTGAACATCGGTGAACGGGCGCTGATTCGCGCACTCGACCCGCCGCTGGGAGACTTCCGGGACTTTGCCGACGTACGCATGTGGGCGCAGAACGTTGGTGCAGAGTTGCGCGAGGCTGCAGTCAGTTAGCCTTCCGGCACTCTGTCACGCATACCCAAGCGTGGGAGACCATCGGTGGGGCGAACGGGCTGTTGAACGGCCATTCTCCAGCAGCGACTGCGAGCAACAAGACGACTCTCACAACAACTGGACCTCAGTCACGGGGTCAGCCCACCACCATGGACACCAATAACCTGACAACCTCGAGTTCTTGCACATACACGAGTGTCACGTTATCGACTGGGAACTTGGACCACGGTCCTGACCGGGTCTATGTGTCCGTCTGCTGCCACACCCGGTGGCTTCATCAGCGCCGATGGCCCGTCAGACGCTGATGTGATGTCGCCACCGTACAGGTGCTCCGCAGCTCGTCGCAGGGCTACGAGGGCTGTCGCTACGGTCCGCACGCTTTCGTCGTCGAGGCGGGACAAGAGGGCGACGCGATGTCCGGAACCTTCCGCCATAAGTTGCTCCACCAACTGTGAGCCGCGAGCCGTCGGATGTATGTGCCGAGCTCGGCGGTCAGTTGGATCCGCGACGCGTTCGACGAGCCCTCGATCTTCGAGCCGATCCACCAGTCCAGTTACTGACGCCGGACTGATCCTCAACGCGTCGGCCAACTCATGGCTCACCAAAGCCCCATCGACGTGCAGGACCAATAGGACCTTCAACTGTTGCATTGTCAGCGTGGTCTGTAACAGAGCGGTGAACTGTGCGCGCGAAAAGAGACGTATCAATGCCGCCTCGTCCTCGGCGATGGCCGCCATGACGCCGTCGCGATCCACCGTGTACCTCGATTCTTTAGTGTACCCGTACTATCAATCCTATCCGCATTGTAAGGGAGATGCTCATGACCCGTCTTGCCCACCTCAGTCTTGCCAACCGCGCCGTAGTGGCACTGGCCACCGCGATCCTTATCGTGGCAGGCGTCTTCTCGACGACGTCGCTGAAGCAGGAACTGATTCCATCATTGGAAATTCCGCTCGCGGTGGTGGTGACCCCTCTTCCGGGTGCGGCGCCTGACGTGGTTGAGCGGCAAGTGACCGAGGTGGTCGAGGCTGCTGTCGGAGGTGTTGCAGGCCTTGAGGGAACTGAATCCACCAGCAGCAACAGTCTCTCAGTGGTGACGGTAGAACTGGCCTATGGCACCGACATGCAGGTTGCCCAGCAGAATTTGGAACAACTACTGTCGCGTGCGGCCACAGGACTGCCCGCGGGAGCCACGCCCTCGGTGATCACGGGCAGCCTAGACCAATTTCCGGTGGTGCAACTTGCGGTGGCCGCCCCACAGCTGGACGAGCAGGAGTTCGTGACCCGGGTGGAGGAAGACATCATTCCCCGGTTGCGTGGAGTTGAGGGAGTCCGCGAGGTCACTTTGTCGGGGGCCCGGGAGATGCGGGTGGAGGTCGTTCCGGATCCGGCCGCCATGGCCCGCGCGGGCGTTGGGCTGCAAGCCTTAAGTTCTGCGCTGCAAGCCAACGGCGTGGTCATCCCCGCCGGAACGATCACCGACGGGCAACGTAGCCTGAACGTGGTGGTCGGCCAGCGGCTGACCTCCGTTCAAGACATCGCCTCGATCGCACTTCCCGCCGCTGAAGCGTCCGCGACACCGGTCTTGCTGGGTGAGGTGGCTTCCGTTACAGAGAACCCAATACCCGCCACATCGTATGCGCGCACGAACGGTCAGGCGAGCATCGCACTTGCCATCACGAAGACGCCCGACGGCAACACCGTCAGCGTGTCCCATGGCGTACGCGAGTTGATTCCGGGAATTGAGGCGGCACTGGGAGGGGGCGCTGCGGTCGATGTGGTTTTTGACCAGGCTCCGTTCATCGAGAAGTCGATCGAGGACTTAAGTACCGAAGGACTCCTCGGTCTGATCTTCGCGGTGATCGTGATTATGCTCTTCCTGCTCTCGCTGCGTTCCACGTTGGTCACGGCAATTTCGATCCCACTGTCGCTGCTCATTGCGATGACCGGTCTGTCGGTGGGCGGATTCTCCCTCAACATCCTCACTTTGGGAGCGCTGACGGTGGCGGTCGGGCGAGTGGTGGACGACTCGATCGTCATCATCGAAAACATCAAGCGTCACCTCGGTTACGGGGAGCCCAAGGGGAAGGCGATTCTGGCCGCAGTCGGCGAGGTCGCCGGCGCGGTGACATCGTCCACGATCACCACTGCTGCGGTGTTCGTGCCGATCGGGATCGTCGGGGGCCAAGTCGGTGAACTCTTCCGCCCCTTCGCTTTCACCGTGGCCGTGGCGTTACTCGCCTCTCTGCTCGTGTCCCTGACAATCATCCCGGTGCTCGCGTACTGGTTCCTGCGGGCCCCAGCAGACCACGCGCTCACGACGGTGGACCGAGACAGTGTCGAGGAGCGTGAACGCCACGGACTTCTCCAGCGTAGCTACCTCCCGGTACTTCGAGGGGCTCTTTCCCACCCGGTGTTGACGTTGGGAATTGCAGTCGCCGTGATCGCCGGTACCGTCGCGGGGGCGACACGGCTAGAGACCAACTTTATTGGCGACGCTGGCCAGAACACCCTGAGCATCGACCTAGAGCTTCCACCCGGAACCAGCCTGGATGTCACCGATGCTGCTGCGCGACAGGTTGAGGATGCTATAGCCGAGCTGGACGGAGTCGAGACTTACCAGGTAACCGTCGGCTCAGGCGGAGACGGACTGCAGGCGGCGTTCCTGGGAGGCGGCGGTTCGAGTGCAGCCACGTTCGCGATCACCACCTCCTTGGACGCGGACCAGGATCGCGTCGAACGAGAATTGCGGGCCGCCATTGGCGAAATGGACGACGTTGGACAGTTGACAGTGAGTGCAGGCCAGGCCGGATTCGGTCTGCCGCCCGTGGAGGTCGTGGTCCGCGCCGACGACGACCAGACCTTGCGCCTTGCCGCAGAGATGGTCGCCGAGGCCATGGCGGACGTTGAGGGCACAACCGACGTCGTGAACAACCTTGCCACGGACGCCCCAGCCATCCACATCCAGGTCGACCGCGCAGCGGCCACCCGGGCTGGCACCAGCGAGAGCGAGATCGGACGGGCCGTAGCCGGCCTGCTACGCGGCGCGCCCATCGGTCAGGCCAACATTGCCGGACGCCCGATCGACGTTGTCATGCTCTTAGGACAGGCGCCTGCCGATGCTCAGGCACTGCGCGCCACCCCCATCCCCACCGCCAGTGGATTCGTCACGGTGGGGCAAGTGGCCGAGGTGAGCGAGGTGCAGCAGCCCACGCAGCTGACCCGCCAGAACGGGGAGCGCACGGCAACCGTGACTGCCACCGCGACCGATCAGAACCTCGGGGGTATCACCTCCCGGCTGCAGGAGCAGCTCGATATTCTCGACCTGCCGGATGGTGCCCAAGCCGAGATCGCGGGTGTCAGTGCCGAGCAGCAGTCGGCGTTCGCCGACCTCTACCTGGCGTTACTCGCGTCCATCGCGATCGTGTACGTCGTGATGGTCGCCACGTTCCGCTCGCTGCTGCAGCCACTCAT
>DGBM01000327.1 GCA_002384765.1 Demequinaceae bacterium UBA4004 | reverse complement strand
ACGATCCAGACCTTCCCGCACGCGCTCAAAGAGATCCGCACCTCCGGCGCGCTGGAGGGACGCAGCTTCGCGATCATCGCTGACGAGGCGCACTCCTCCCAGACCGGCAACACCTCCGCGAAACTCAAGCAGGCTCTCTCACCGGAGGAGCTCGCCTCGCTCCAGGACGGCGACGAGATCGACGTCGAGGCGCTGCTCGCTGCGGAGATGGCGGAGAAGGCNGATGCGAAGAACGTCAGCTTCTTCGCCTACACCGCCACCCCCAAGGCGAAAACCCTCGAGCTGTTCGGGCGCCCCGGCGCGGACGGGCTGCCGCAGCCGTTCCACCTGTACACGATGCAGCAGGCGATCGAGGAGGGCTTCATCCTCGACGTGCTGCAGAACTACACGCCCT
Source organism: Demequinaceae bacterium UBA4004 (assembly GCA_002384765.1). The sequence continues at coordinate 5,791 of DGBM01000327.1, read as the reverse complement.
ACAAGGTGGCGTGGGAGCTGCAGCACCCGGATGCCGACTACGACGGCATCGAGGAGGTCGACGAGTCGACCGCGGTGAAGGCCTTGGTGCAGTACGTGCGGTTGCACCCGACGAACATCAGTCAGAAGGCGAAGATCGTCGTCGACCACTTCCGTGCATTCGCCCAGCCGCTGCTTGAAGGCAAGGCGAAGGCGATGGTCGTCACTGGCTCCCGCAAGGAGGCCGTGCGGTGGAAGAAGTACCTCGACAAGTACCTCACTGATGCGCACATTCTGGGCGTTCGGGCACTGGTCGCGTTCTCCGGCACGGTCGATGATCCCGAGGATGTGGGTGAGGGGCTGACGGAGAAGACGCAGAATCCGCGTCTATTCACCTACGACTTGGCGGCGGCGTTCAAGCCGACGACGTACAACGTGATGATCGTCGCCGAGAAGTTCCAGACCGGCTTCGACCAGCCGAGACTCGTGGCGATGTACGTGGACAAGAAACTCGGCGGCGTGCAGGCGGTGCAGACGCTCTCGCGACTGAACCGCACGCATCCGGGCAAGGACAAGACCTTCGTGCTCGACTTCGTGAATGAGCCGGAGGAGATCCGCGATGCGTTCCTGCCGTACTACCGGAAGGCGACGCTGTCCGCGCTCACCGACGCGAATCTCATCTACGACCTGGTCGCCAAGCTCGATGCCGCCGGGATCTACACGATGGCCGAGGTCGAGCAGGCGTTCGATGCGGCGCTGGCCGGTGGAGTGAACGCGAACAGTGCAATCAGTGCCGCGACGACACCTGCGGTCGATCGGTTCAGAAAGCGCTGGTTCAACGCGGTGACGGATGCGGACAAGCCCGAGCAGGATGAGTTGCGTCTGTTCAAGGGCGATGCGAATCAGTACGTAAAGCTCTTCGATTTCCTCTCGCAGGCCAGGAACCTCGGCGATAGCGACCTGGCGCGCCGCCAATACTTCCTGCGCCGGATCCTGCCGCAGCTCGCGACGGGGACCTTTGAGGAATCGATCGACATCTCGCAGGTGCAGCTGATCGACTACCGCATCGCCGCCGGCGAGCCTGTGAAGCTCACCCTCGAGCAGGGGGCGGGCCTCGACCCCATCACCGCCATCGGTTCGGGCGCGATCCATGAGAAGCACCGCAGCAAGCTTGAAGAGATCATCGCCAAGCTCAATGACCGCTTCGCCGACAAGTACGGACCCGAAACTGCGGGCGTCATCGTCAACCACATCGTCGGCACACTCGCCGCTGACTACGACTTGGCCGAGCAGGCGGACGTGAACTCACCGCAGCAGTTCGCGGAGTCGCCCGCATTGCCGAAGGCTTTTGCTCGGGCGGTGGTCAGGGTGCGCGATGACACCCCACAGTTCATCGACGACATGCTGACGGACAGCGTGCTCTACTCTGAGCTCAGCAAGGCGTTGCCGGCGATGCTTTATGAGTACCTCTCGGCTCGACGATGAGCGGAAGGCTATTGACATGATGACTGCCGCGACGCCACTTGGCCCCAACAAATGGCTGAGTCCAGCAAGACGCGTAGTCCACGCTATGTCGAAGACTCGACGATATTGCGGAGCAGGATGAGATTCATGACGACAATTCACAGCCGGTTTGCCAGGGAGCGGCTCAGGGGATGGCGCAGATCGTAGATTTCTCGGGTCCTGATCCCGGTAGTTCAGCCTTGGGCCTACAGCACTTTGAGGCGCCCGCGTCGCGCTACGCATTGCGACGCGGTGCTCAGTCAGGTGCTTCGATCCTCTCGGCGCGCCATCCTGGCTTCGACCGGCCTCGTGGCAAGGTGTCGGTACCCGCCCGTACGCTGATGTCAAGAGGGGGTCGAGATGGTTGAGGTTCATTTCGTCGACAATCGCGAGATCGACCGCGAGGTCGGGGAGCTGCGAGAGTGGCTGACTGCAGAGCCCGTGCTCAAGGCTGGGGCAATCAACTTGCCCGTCAACAAATTGTTTGCTTTGCGTGACACGTATCAGCTGACCCCGAGGGGCCAGGGGATAGTCGATCGAATCGAGGCGCTGATCGACCTTCGCCGGGTTGACTGAGGATCATGCAGGCGCTCGCGTTAAGGCGTCTGCGGATGAGTTTGCGATCGACCTGATGACCTTGTTGTCCAAGGTGGTGCCAAATGGAGACCTGGGCATCAAGGTGGAAGTTCAGCGTCGCGGTCAGAAGCAGCGTGTACTGGCAGCGGTCACAACCAATTTACCCGACGGTATCGTGCTGGTGGTGGATGGTGACCCGCGGTTTATACTCCAGTTGTCGTATCTCTTGGAAATACACGCGGATTCAGGATTCTTGAGAGTAGTGAATTCGACCTTCAAGCTCTATCTCAATGGCAGGAACAGGCCATTGCTGACTGCGGATTTTCGCGATGAGCACGCAAAGACAGTCCCCGTCTCGCACCTTAACTTTCACATCGCGGATCCCGAGTTGGAGGCGGCGATCAAGGCAACCGGAAGGCGTGGGCGTCGCCGACGGGAGAAGCGCGAAGCGAACTCGGGAGAGTTGCACTTTCCTACTGGTGGTCGACGATTTCGGCCGGCGCTCGAGGATCTGCTTGAGTTTGCCCTGCACGAGCTCGGCGTTGACGTGCTCGATGGGGCAGCGACCGCGATCGGCGAGCACCGTCAAGTCTGGCGGCGTCGGCAACTCGCGGCGGCGGTCTCAGATGATCCCTTCGTCGCGAAAGCGGAACTCGAACGGATGGGCTACCACGTTTCCTGGACCAATGAGATCGATTTGATTCCGAGGCCTCGCGTTCAGCGTCTTTCAGAGTACTGAGTCTCGAGATGCGGCATCGCCGACCGAGAGCAGCGGGGCGCACGGTCGTTGCGGCGCTGGCTCGCGGAGATCTTATCCGAGGCATTCGCGGTCGAGGTGTCCGGCCTCGACGCTGATCGCCGACCCGCAGTCGGGCACGCCGATGGTGGTGCCGCAGGCTTGGGCGCCGCTGGCCTCCGGGCAGACTGGATGCCGTGCCCCTCACCCCTTCGCAGCAGGACCGAGCAATTGGCGCGGTTCTCGCCTCCGCCGCCGGCGACGCGCTCGGCGCGCCCTACGAGTTCCAGCCCGCGGTGCTGCCGCCGACGCCGATCGTCGTGCAGGCCGGCGGGCCGTGGGAGCTCGGCGAGTGGACGGACGACACCTCGGTGGCGCTGCCGATCCTGCGGGCGCTCGCAGACGGCCAGTCGCTCGACGACGAGGCGGCGTTTGACCGCATCGTCGGCGAGTGGGTGCAGTGGAGCCGCGATGCGAAGGACGTGGGCGTGCAGACGCGCGCCGTGTTCCGCTCGATGCAGGGTGAGGGCGCCGCGGCGGCGCGGGACGCCGCCGCGCAGGTGCATCGCCTCAACGGCCGCTCGGGCGGCAACGGATCGCTCATGCGCACGGGGCCCGTCGCGCTCGGGTACCTCGGCGACCAGGCCGGTGCGGCGCGCGCGGCCCGTGCCATCAGCGATCTCACGCACTACGACCCTCAGGCTGGGGACGCATCCGTCATCTGGAGCGTCGCGATCGCCCACGCGATCGAGACGGGCGAGCTCGACCTCGAGCGCGGCATCGCGCACGTCGAGGGCGCCGAGAGGCAGCAGTACTGGCGCGACCAGGCGGCGGAGGGCGAGGGGCGGATGCCGTGGGAGTTGACCGCGAACAACGGCTGGGTGGTCGGCGCGTTCCAGGCGGCGTGGTCGGCGATCGCGCACGGTGGCACCCTCGCCGAGACGCTCGAGCTGGCCGTGCGCTGCGGGGGCGACACGGACACAGTGGCGGCGATCGCGGGGTCGCTGGCGGGTGCCGTCTACGGGGCTGCGGCGCTGCCGGACGCGCTCGTAGAGCACTTGCACGGGTGGTCTGCTGACGGCGAGGTCGGCGACGGCGCGCTGCTCACAGAGCTCACGCACCGGGCGACGCGGATGCGGTGACCCGCCCTCGTGGGCCGGTCACCGCATCCGTCGTCGTTGTCAGTTCTGGGGGAAGCCCAGGTTGAGGCCGCCGACCTCGCGCGAGCTCCGGCCTCGAGCAGCCGGTCGATGTCGCCGTAGTCGAGCGACGGTACCCGCACCACCACGGGCAGGTCGGCCGACGCAGGCGTGCACGATGTCGGTCGCGTCGCCGATGCGCACCTGAACGTGCTCGTAGTCGAAGACGGCGATCGCCGGCAGGTCGACCACCTCGACGCGCAGGACCTTCGGAGCTTGCCAAAGACGGGATCGGCGTAGAACATGCCGCGATTGCGCGGATGCCTGCAAGTGCGGTGACGTCCGGGGGACCGCCTATGGCAAGGCCATGTACGCCTTCTTCCTCCTCGGACTCGTGTTCCTCCTACGCCGTCGCCCTCGTGGCGTCGCAGACAGAGCGCACGGTGGCAAGAAGGCGCGACCGTGCTGCAGCGCCACGAACAGGCGGCAGCGACTCACTCTCGCAATCTTCGCTGGCTGCGGCTGGCTGATGGATCGCGCCGGAAGCTTCGTCGATGTCGCCCTTTTCGGCTAGCAGCCAGTCGTCCACGCTGAGGTAGCGGCACTGAACAGCCGCCGTCGGCGAACTCGAAAAGGCGTGTCCCCGTATCCGCATCTGTATCTAGCCGGTACCTGACAGGCCGCACGGCCAACCCCTCCGCTGAGCAGGGCCTGCTCGAGGCGTGGCACTTGGGCGAGTCTGTCTCGTCGAGCTCATCGCTCAATTACCATCGCCGTCGGCCTCGGCGCTCGCCTCCCTCTTGGCGTCGCGTGACGGCAGATAACTGAGCCACTCGACGATGTTGCCGGGCGACTTCTCTGGGTCGGCGACCCACCCCTCCACCCAGAACTTGAGCATCCTTGTGGCGGTCAGCGAGGCATCCATCCGCTGCTCTACAGGCATGCCTTCAATGTGTACCCATGCGGTGCGCGCAGCAACCATGTAGTCGTTCGCACCCCTCGAGTCAAGAAGCCGACCGCGACTCTGAATGTCGTCGCCCCGGTCGACCCAATCGCGGTCGGTGAGGATCGCCGCGTCTATGCCAGCGGCCATATAGACCGTTCCGGCGCTTAGCCACACGCTGTATTGGTGTGCCCACTCGGCGCGGCCAGCGCGGGCGTCGCGGTGATTCTGGGCTCGGGAGGCCCTAACCGAGAGCACGACCGCGACCACGGCGATCACCGTGCTCGCGAGAGTGCCGACCACCGAGACACAGAACCCCGCCACGTCTATCCACGACAAGTCAACAGGGGCGGGGACTGATGTAGAGGTTGTCACTCTGCCTATCTTGGACTGAGGTTGCGGCAACGCCTACCGTGCATCACGGGGAACAGCACCTGGCGGCCACCGCCGGATGCGCCAACATGCGGGGGCAACGGCCTGCACATCCTGAACGGCAAGCACCCGCGCGCGGTCCGCCCCGGGGGCATTTCGCGGAATCCGGCTGCAGGGTGCGATCCCTCTGCGCTTCTTGCCGAGACGGTGTTCCTCAGCACGCTGACGCGCTGACACGCGGATGCGGTGACCCGCCCTCGTGGGCCGGTCACCGCATCCGTCGTCGTCGTCAGTTCTGAGGGAAGCCCAGGTTGAGACCGCCGTGGCTGGGGTCGAGCCAGCGGCTCGTCACGACCTTCTCGCGCGTGTAGAACTCGAAGGCGTGCTTGCCGTAGGCCTTGCCCTGGCCGAACGCCGACTGCTTCCAGCCGCCGAAGGAGTGGTAGCCGACCGGGACGGGGATCGGCACGTTCACGCCGACCATGCCCACCTGCACCTCGTTCTGGAAGCGGCGGGCCGCGCCGCCGTCGTTCGTGAAGATCGC
>DGBM01000248.1 GCA_002384765.1 Demequinaceae bacterium UBA4004 | reverse complement strand
GACCTTCTCCGCCTGCGGGCCCTTCGGGCCCTGCGTGACGTCGAACTCGACCTTCTGGCCCTCCTGCAGCTCGCGGTAGCCGCCGCTCTCGATGGCTGAGTAGTGAACGAAGACGTCGGCGCCGCCGCCGTCCTGCTCAATGAAGCCGAAGCCCTTTTCGCTGTTGAACCACTTCACGGTGCCTGTTGCCACTGGTGTTCCTCTTCTTGTGCGAGGCCTCCCGTGTGGAGACCTCAGGCTGCCGGTCTTCAGCACCAGCGCGACCCGCGAACCTTCGCGCGGCGCCCAGTCCTGCCCAGCCCGTAACGCGGACTGGGACGACAGCTGGGATTGACGGTAGCAGTCATCGCCCCCCTGCCGGGTCTCGTTGCCGAAGCGGTTGCGTGCGCGGGCCTGGTTGAGCCGTGCTTCCGTGCGGGGAATCGTGCGGTTCGAGGCCGTTGCGCCCAGGGCTCAACGCGCGGGATGGGCTGCGCCCGAAGGCCCCCCGGCTCCGGTTGGCCCGCGGATCCCCCGCGCTCGTCGAAGAGACGCAACAACAGCCTCCTCCGGGCAATCTCAGTGTGGACTCAGGCACCAGCCCGGTCGAGCCCACCCGGCGGCAGCGACCCCGCCCCCGGGGTGCTGGCAGTGACCTCCGCTCTCCCGGCGCCCGGCGAGCATCGCCACCACCGGGCTGGGGGTCTCGCGGTCCTACGCTCTCAGCATGACCGGTGCCGGCCCGATTCCCCGTCGCTCGGCGCTGCGCGTCGCGTTGGCTCTCGGCGCGGCGTCCGCCTTCGGAGTGTCCCTCACGGCGTGTGACTCTGCGCCGACCGGGGCTGTCACCAGTGACGGCGTCCTCGACCGCCGTTTCGGCCTGGAGAACACGCGCTGGCGGCTCGCCCTACCGGACGGACACGCGCCTCGAGGCCTCGTCGTGGTGCTCCATGGACGTGGCGGCACCGCGGACGCGGCGTTCGACCTCGGCTACGCCGACGCCGTCGCGACAACCGGCCTCGCGCTGGTCTCGGTCGACGGCGGCAACGGCTACTGGCACGCGCGGCGCGACGGCAGCGACAGCGGCGCGATGGTCCGCGAGCAGCTGATCCCCTTGGCGCTGCGCCGATGCGGGCTCCCGACGACGTCGCGCGTCGGGCTGCTCGGGTGGTCGATGGGCGGCTTCGGTGCGCTCCTCCTCGCCAGCGACCTCGGTCCTGCCCGGGTGACCGGCGTGGTCGCCGCCAGTGCCGCACTCTGGCGCACGGGTGCCGAGACCCCGGTCGGCGCCTACGACGACCGCGAGGACTTCGACCGACACTCCATCTTCGGGCGGATCGATCGGCTCGCTCACATCCCCGTGCGCCTCGACTGTGGCCGTTCCGACCCGTTCGTCGCTGCGAACCGGGCCCTCGCGGAGCGGCTGTCCGGCGTCGAGGCCCACTTCGACCCGGGCGGGCACGAGGACGCGTGGTGGCGGGCCCATGCAGCTGCAGAGATGGCCTGGCTCGCAGCCCGCGCCTGAACCGGCATGGGGTTATCGCGAAGGAAGCCGACTCCCGACCTTGGCTTGGGCCACGTCGTCCAGCCGACTCCCGGCTTTCTTCCCGGTGGCACTCAGGCAGTTCCAAGGTGCCGTACATACGGTTCTCCGGTGAACCCGAGCCCCAGCGATACCACCCTCTTCCTCGAGATCAACGGCTTTGCGCAACGGACCGCTTGGCTCCATGCCCCGCTGGCGATGTACGCCAAGTTCGGCATTCTGCTCTTTGCCGGACTGCTCGTGGCGGGTTGGTGGGTGGCGCGCCGGCGCGGGATCACCCGGATGGCCGCGCTCATCAGTGCCGGCCTCGGCACGGTTCTGGCGGTGACGGTGAACCAGCCGCTCGTCCAGCTCTTCCATGAGGCGCGCCCGTACACCCAGCTTCACCAGATCCTCGTCCTGGCTCAGCCCTCGACGGACTTCGGCTTCCCCAGCGACCACGGCACGATGGCCGGGGCCGTGACGGCGGGCCTCTTCCTCGTCGACCCGCTCCTCGGCTCGGTGTCACTCCTGCTCGCGCTGCTCATGGCCTTCTCCCGCGTGTACATCGCAGCCCACTATCCCGCTGATGTCCTCGCCGGGCTCCTTCTGGGCGCCGCAGTGGTGCTGGTCGGCCACCTCGTGGTCCGCGAACCGCTGACGCAGGTGGTGCGGCGACTGGCCGGGACCCGACTGCAGCCGCTCGTCACTGACGCGGGTGCGACCGGCGAGGTGTAGCCACGTGAGCTGGTACCACCCGACGAGCCTGCTGGACAAGGTCTTCGAGGGCGGCATCATCATCAAGGGGGTCACCGGGCTGGCCGAGTTCGTCGGCGGGCTGCTGCTGCTCTTCGTGAACCCGGCACAGATGCACCAGTTCGTTGCTCTCGTCACCCAGCGGGAGCTGCTCGAGGACCCCAACGACCGCGTCGCACACATCCTGCTCACGGCGACGTCGCACTTCACCGACGGTGGCCACGTATTCGTGATCGCCTATCTGTGGATCCATGCCGTCATCAAGCTGATCGCCGTGATCGGCATCCTCAAGAACCAGCTGTGGGCCTACCCCTTCTCGTTGCTCACCCTCGGACTCCTGATGGTGTACCAGTCGTACTCCATCGCGTTCGTGAGGTTCTCAGTCGGAATGGTTTCGCTCACCGCGTTCGACGTGTTCATCCTGTGGCTCATCTGGCGCGAGTACGGGAAGGTCAAGGGCACATCGCTCGCCTCGGCCGCGGGGACTCCCGGGCCTGAGCGACGCGGACACGTCAGCCGGTAGTTCCGCGGGCCGGTGACGAAGCTGGCTCAAGCATGAACCACACGGTCGTCCCGACGTCGTCCAGCTCCGAGCCCCATCTGGTCGAGAGCGCGTCCATGAGCTGAAGCCCACGCCCGTGCACGGCCAGCGGGTCCGCGGTGACGCCGTCGAGACCAGCGAGGACGCCGGAACCGCCGTCGCGAACGGTCGTGGTCAGCGCCCCCCGGTCGAGGGGACTCGAACCCCTAACCGCCTGTTTCCAAGCCGGTGACTGCGGAGGCGACAAAAGGGTGGCTGACCAGCCAAAACGCTGCTCGCCATCATGAGTGCGGACCTCCTCGTGCGATCCCCGTGCGATTACGCATGGCGCCTCGTGTCCCTTCGTGACCCGAAGCCGACTTGGCGGGGTACCTGAGGCCGTCGCGATCTCGGAGATCATCCCCTCTGACGATAGCGGGCGCGTCACACCGCCCACATAGACGCACGGCTTGCAGCACAGTGCCGCGTCTGGCTCAACGCAGCTTGACATCCAATAGGAGCATCACACCCTGTAGCCGAAGTGCTCACGTCTGTTCGTGGCTTTGCCTGGGCGGGATGGCAGCCGTTGGGGTTCGAAGGGCGGAACCTGTCAAGGCGGATGAGACAGCGGGTCTGTCAGGCGCTCTGTATGAGGGCCTCTCGTGAGGGCTGGTTGATCCAGGCCTCGGTGGGCAGTTTCGGAGGTTCGGGTCGGCGGTGGCCGAACCGTTCGGGCCGGGCCGCGTAAGCCGCGTCGAGGGTCGCCTGGCGCAACGCACGCACGTCGCGGGCGGTGCCGTAGTGAACCGAGGCCGGGGTGTGCAGCCCGATCCCGGAGTGGCGGTGCTCGTGGTTGTAGTAGCCGAAGAACGCCTCGCCGAACGCGCGGGCGTCGGCCAGCGAGCCGAAGTTCTCGGGGAAGACGGGCGCGTACTTGAGGGTCTTGAAGTGGGCCTCGCTGTACGGGTTGTCGTTGGACACCCGCGGCCGGGAGTGGGAGCGGGTCACGCCGAGGTCGACCAGCAGCTGCGCGACCGGCTTGGAGGTCATCGAGGTGCCCCGGTCGGCGTGGACCACGTCCGGCACACCGTGCACCCCCATCGCCTCCTCGAGCATCTCCTTGGCCAGGTCTGAGTCCTCCCTCGCCGCGATGGTCCAAGCGACGACGTAGCGGGAGAAGATGTCGAGCACGACATACAGGTCGTAGTACACGCCGCGGGCCGGGCCGCGCAGCTTGGTGATATCCCAGCTCCAAACCTGCCCCGGCTTCGTGGCGACCAGCTCCGGGACNNAGGATCCGGTGCATCGTGGACATCGAGCACAGGTAGGTGCCCTCGTCCAGCAGCGTCGCCCACACCTGCGCGACGGACTTGTCGACGAACCGGTCGCAGGTCAGCACCGCCAGCACGTGCGCCCGCTCGGCCGAGGTGAGCGCGTTGCACGGCGCCGGCCGCGGCCGCTGAACCGCCGGGGCCGGCGGGCGCAGCGACCGGTAGTGCCCCGCCCTCGAGCGGCCCAACAACCGGCACGCCTCGACCGTCGAGGTGTGCTCCGCGAGGTCGACCACGAGGGGGTTGATCACCGCGTCGACCGCGGCGGCGCCTCCGCGCTCTCGGAGAGCGTCTCCAAGAGCGCGTGTGCTTTTCCCACCAGGTCCAGTGCCGCCCGCGTCCGGGCCAACTCGGCCTCGGCCTTCGCTGCCCGCGCCGTCAACGCCTCGATCTGCGCGTCCCGCGGATCCTTCCCCCGCCGCCCGGGCACAGGCGCGCCCCGGGTCGCCTCACGCGAGCGTCGCCAGTCGATCAAGTGCGAGGAGTACAAGCCCTCCCGACGCAAGATCGCACCACGCTGGCCCCGCTCGGCCGCGTCGTACTCGGCCAAGATCGCGTCCTTGTACTCCTGCGTGAACGTGCGCCGCTTGGGACGGTCAGCTCGAGGACCCATGCCCCCATCATCAACCGAGGCCAGGTCCGCCATCGTCATCGTCATCGTGCTCAACCAATCTCGCCCCGTGCAGAGGGAAGGAAATCACCGACCTGTCTCACACGATCCTGACGCACAGGGGGGCGGCGGACCCACCCTTGGATGCGTCTCGGTGGTTCGGGGATCAGTCGGCGAGGAGTAGGCGGCCGAGAGTTTGGCCGAGCCAGCGCTCGTAGTCGTCGGGTGACCACCCTCGCTGCTCGGTCAGGAGCGCGAAGGTCGATGGGTTGGCAAGGACGCCGTAGGTGTCGACCGCCGTGGATGGTGGCATGTCGTCTCGCAACGGCCCGCTTGTCAGGAGCAGCTCGATGAACGCGGACTGGGTGGCGCGGCGACGTTCCGCGTCCTTGACCTGCATGGAGGCGGCTGCAGGGTCCGACGCGGCCGCCGATGCGAGGATTCGGTGCGCGGCCGCAGTGCGCTCCAGGATGGTGCGGGAGAATCGGGCGAGCAGGCGGACCTGCTGCTGCTGGTCTGGGCACTGGCGTATCTCGGTGACGTCGGGCAGGTCCATCAGGTCCAGGCCCCGCTCGTTGCCCACGACCGCCGGCTCGAGGATGGCGGTCAGCAACCCGGACTTGCTGCCGAATCGCTTGTATACCGTCTCCACCGCGACGTCGGCGCGCTCGGCCACCGCGTCGATGGTGGCTGCTGGGTAGCCGGGGTCGAGGAACAAGGCGGTGGCTGCCTCGAGGATGGTCCGCCGGGTCTGCTCCGCCTTCTCGGTTCGCCGGGTCCGGCCCGACCCCTTGACATCCATGCCAATACACTATCACTGTATTCATACAGTGTAATTGGCTCACCAAGGCAGCATTCCGAGGTGAGTCCGCTGCGATGGCTGGAGGCCGCGATGAACGAAGACCGAAGCACCGCAACCGGTCCCGCACGGGACGCGATGGCCCCGATCCGAAGAGTCCGTTCCGCCGACGGGACCATCATCGCCGTGGAGCAGGTCACCCGGGGCCCGGCCGAGCTCGTGCTGCTGGCCGGGGGCCCGAACCTGCGCAGCCGATGGGCCAGGGCCGCCGCCCTGCTGGATGGCGTCTTCTCGTGCTGGCTGATGGACCGCCGGGGCAAGGGTGACTCGGGGGACGCCGAGGACCCCACGGCCTACAGCTTCGAGCGCGAGTACGAGGATCTTGCCGCCGTCGTGGGCTCGTTCGACCGCCCGGTCAGCGTTGGCGGTCACTCCTCCGGGGCGACCTGTGCGCTGGGGGCGGCGGTCCACGGGCTGCCGGTCGCCTCGCTCGTGCTCTACGAGCCGCCGTGGCCGGTCCACGGCCCGCTGGCCGGCACTGAGTTCATCGACGAGATGGAAGCGTTGATTGACCATGGCGAGCGCGACCAGGCCCTCGAGTTGGCCTTCACCCAGATGGTGCGGATGCCGGCCGAGGCGGTGGCGACGCTGCGGCACACCCCGATGTGGCCTGAATGGATGGCCCTGGCCCACACGTGGCCACGGGAGATGCGTGAAGCGTCCAGCCTGACCCGAGACCTGCGTCAGTTCGCCACGGTGACCGCGCCCGCACTCTTCATCGTGGGTGCGCTCAGCCCCTTCCACCTGCAAAGGTCCACGCGCGCCATCGCCGCAGCGATGGCTCACGCATCCGTCGAGGAGCTGCCCGGTCAAGGCCATGGCGCGCTTGACCAAGCCCCACACCTCGTGGCGAAGGCAGTGCGCGCCTTCACACGAACCCGTCCCTGAGCTCCCGACAAGCCGAACGCCCCTGACCCCGGCGAGACGGCCAAGGACTGCAGCCGCCTGCCGGCAAGATCTCCGGGGACGCGCGGACCGGCTACCCCCTGGGCTGGGGCGACGATAAGCAGAGGGGGACGCTCACGCCCTTTGTGGCTCTCGCCATCCACTCGTATTTGGTCCACAACCCAGTAGTCGTCGACGAACTGCATAGCTCACGATTTGCGAATGATCAAATTCTTCATATGCCTCGACGAACTGTATATGAATGCACGAAGGCGGAGTTTGATGCAGCGATTCAACTGATGCAGGAACACGGACCCACAACGCTTCCTGTGCGGCCTGCGGCGGACTTTGCGGAGTGGTGGGACATCGTCTGAGACGTCGCATAGCGGCCTATGCGCTCAGTCCCTGCCGTGAGTGGGAGTCTCGCTGATGATGTCCGCGTAGGAACTATCGCCCGCGTCCTCCAAGCAGGCGCGTCACTTCGCGCCTAACGACCGAACCCTCTTCACGGTTCTGCGGTCACGGCTGACTAGGAGGTCTGCGACCCCTTGAGCGTCGCCAGCGTGCGCGCAATATGAAGCCGACGGCGCCTCCGATCGGGGCGGCCGCGAGCGCCAGAAGAACCGTGCCGGCACTCTCTACGCCCATCCACCGCAGGATCATCCCGCCCCCCAACGCGAGGCCCGCGCCAAAGAGGCCGTCGAGGAGGATGTCCCGGCTGGATTTGACCGAGCGCGGATCCGTGGACATGTGGCCACCGTAGGCCATGCGGTCGGCGCGGGCGTCTCGCTGGAGCAGTCGGTCACGGGGCCGATTGCCCTTCAGGGTGCGTTCTTTTGGCGCGTCATATCGGCACCGAAAGACCGAGGTTCCCTGGGTCATGTATCCACCAGTGGTCGCCGAGGTGGTCGCGGTCCAGGAAGTAATCTAGGCCCGGGGTTGGCTTGCGCCTACCGGCCCTTGACGCCACAATTGTGGTCATGACCGTTGAACCGCTTCGAGATGTCCGCAACCACTTCAGCGACGTCATCGACCGGGTTGAGCACGAACACGAGCGCGTCACCGTCACCCGCAACGGTCGCCCGGTCGCTGTCATCCTCAGCCCCGACGATCTTGCCGAGCTGGAGGAGACCCTCTCGGTTCTGAGCGACCCTCAGGCGCTGGCCGACATCCGCGAAGCCGACGCAGCCTACGCCGCGGGTGAGGTCGTCCGGGGCGTGGACGCCGCCCGGGCCTTGCGCGCGTGAGCGACGGCCCCGCAGATCCAGAAGCCGCGTACGAGCTGGTGCTGACGCCACCGGCGAGCCGCGCCATCGGATCCGGTCTGCAAGAGCCGGTCGCGGCGGCGGTTATCGAGTTCTTGACCGGCGCTCTCCTGGAGAACCCTCGCCGAGTCGGTAAGGCGCTGCGCAGGGAACTGGCCGGCATCCACTCGGCCCGCCGTGGCACCTACCGCGTCCTCTACCGGATCAACGAGGACAAGCACGAGGTCGTGGTCCTGCGCATCGAGCACCGACGCGACGTCTACCGGCCGTGACGCCAAGCCCCGCCCGCGCCACCGGGGCCCACCCACCCGCTTGTCGAGCGATCCACGTGCTATCTGCGTGCGATCAGTGTTCAGGACCCTCGGACACGAGCGGACACAAGGGCCGCGCCGGGGATCCGCCGCGGAGGCGTTTCCGCAGCTCAAACCCCTTTTGGGCCAAGAACCACCTGTTTTCGAGAACAGGATAGAATCAGGTGGCGCCCAGCCACCAATGCCCTTGTGTACCAGATATATTCGGAGCTGGCGAGGGGACTCGAACCCCTAACCGCCTGTTTACAAGCCGGCGACGCCGGAGGCGACAAAACAGCGGCTGACCAGCCAAAGCGCTGCTCGACATCCTGAATGCGGGCCTCCTCGTGCGATCCCCGTGCGATTACGCATGGCGCGTCATGTCCGCACCTGACCCGAGGGCGTTTTCAGGCGTCGTCGACACACCTCGCGATCTCGGAAGACTCCTCCCTGACGATAGCGGTCCCGTTACAGCGCCCAGGTAGGCGCGGTCGTGACAATCCGCTCATGCCGATGGTCGGACGTTCGCCAACTTCTGAAACAGTACCGCCCGTAGTACCATCGGGTTGTGTCCTCCGTTGCCAAGATCCTCGCCGCAATGCGAGCCAATCCCAGCAACGTCCGGTACACCGATCTCGCCAAGGTCTGCGAGCACTACTTCGGCCCGCCACGAACCACCGGCGGATCACACGCCGTGTTCAAGACCCCGTGGCCCGGCGACCCCCGCGTCAACATCCAGAACGACCATGGCAAGGCCAAGGCCTACCAAATCCGGCAGGTCCTGGCGGCCATCGACAAGAAGGAGGCCAACCGATGACTGTGACACTCCCCGACATCACGCACTACACCTACCGGGTCACCTGGTCGGCCGAGGACGCCGAGTTCGTCGGCACCTGCCTCGAGTTCCCCTCCCTGTCCTGGCTCGCGATGAGCCAAGACGAGGCCCTTCACGGCATCCGCGACATGGTGCGCGAGGTCGTCGAGGACCTGCACGCGAGCGGCGAGCCAGTCCCAGAGCCACTTTCCTCTCGTACGTACTCCGGTAAGTTCAACCTGCGCGTCGGCGAACGCCTGCACCGCAAGCTGGCCCTCGAAGCTGCCGAGGAGCACCTGAGCCTCAACCAGTACGTCGTGCGACGACTCGGCGACGCATCCTGATCTGCCGCTCTGCGGTCATGTTGGGGACGTAAGGGGGCAGTCGCTGAGACACTGGCTGCTCGGCGAGCTCACGAAACCGGAGAGGCCGGCATGGACATACCGACGCCGCGACTGCCATCTGAACAACCGTCCAAGCCGTTCGCCACCTACGAACCGGTGACGAACCGCGTGCCGGACCGCTACGTCCGCGAGCCGATCGGAGACTACTCGGACCTGCCCAAGGAGCTCGCCAACCTGACCCATGACACGGCGGGACTCGATCGCGTCGACCGCTTCATCACTGGGGGCCAGATGCCCCCGGCGGAAACCGCAGCATTCATCCACACGCTAGCGATGTACCTCTGCGATTGGCTGGTCGTTAACAATGGCCTGACTTGGCGGCTGACACCTGAGGGCACCGCCGTACTGCTGCTCGGCAGCCACGGAGATATCGCGGATCCCACTCAAGGGGTACGGCAAGCACTTGCGAACCGCCAACCGATCGCCCATCGCTTCGTCGAACACTGCCGAGGCATGATCGACATCTGACTGCGGCTTGCCGCGTCAGCGACCCACAGAAGCACGTCGCAGAGTTTCACGCTCATGCCGCACATGGGACGTCTTCAGGGTGTCAGCCGCAGGAGTCCTTTCGAGCGATAGCCCGCAGAAGGCCCACAAGGTGGTCAGCCTCGTGCCAGATGGCGATGCGCTCGTCCGGCGCCTGGCTCAGAAGGTCGCGCACGGCAGCCGCGTCCTCAACCACGGATCCCACGTTCAACTGTGGGTCTGCGTCCACTCTGGTCGCCTGGTCCAGCGGCACGTTCCAATAGAAGTCTTCATCGAACCGCACAGTGGAGCCGAATCTCTCCTCGACCGCGTCAAGTACGAGTGCAACCGCCGACCGAAGCTCAGCGACAGAGATGCCCGGGACGTCCATGCCCAAACCTTGGCACGGCGGGTCTTAGGACATCGCCAGTAGCCACCCGGAAACGTCCGGATCTGCCGCCGACCGGGCACTTGATGATCGCGTGGCAGGGGTTTGATCCGTAGCCTTGCGGCCATGGATGACCACGCCCGCCGCGTCCTCGCGCCACTCAGGGAAGCGTGGACCGCGTTCGAGAATGGCACCGCGAGCTTGCTAGACCTCTCCCGTCTCGCCGAGCAAGCTGCCGGGGCGCTGGACAACGCGTCCGCGTCGCTGCCGCAACTCCTGCGGAAGATCTCAAGCGATCTGGAGTTCGCGTCGTACACGAATGACCAGGAGAACCATCTTCAAGTAGGGCGGCGGATCTTCGAGCCTGTCCTTGCCGAGGGGGCGGGCTGAGTTCGGGACGTCCTCTTCTGCCGCGAACAAGATGATCGAGA
>DGBM01000101.1 GCA_002384765.1 Demequinaceae bacterium UBA4004 | reverse complement strand
GGCGGCCTTGGGCGTGCCGGTGGTCCCCCCCGTGTATTGGAACAGGGCGACGTCTTCGGGCTGCGCCCGCTCGACCTCAGGGTCGAGTGTCGACGCCGCGCCTTGAAGCTGATGCCACCGCTGCACTCCGGGAAAGGCCGTGGATTGCAGTGCGGCGGCCTTGCGGCGGACACTCGGCAGCGGCAGTCGCAGGGCCAGGCGCTTCACGGGCGGCAGATCTGCGGCAATGTCGACCGGGATCGCAGCGAAGGGCTCGTCTCCCGTGCGCGGTTCGAGCCGCTCGAGGGTCTTCTCCCAGGCAATCAGGATCACGGCCCCTGAGTCGGCCATCTGGTGCCGAATGCCACTCGGAGTCAGGGTGGGGTTGATACTCACCACGATCGCGCCCAGGCGTAGCACCGCGTAGAACAGCGCGGTGTGCGTGGTGCAGTTGGGAAGCGCGATTGCCACGCGGTCGCCCCTGCGGACGCCGCGATCGCGCAAGACCGCGGCNNTAGGTCGTCGTCGCACCGAGGAAGTCGACCGCGACGCGGTCCGGCCAGGCGGCCGCGGCGCGTTCGAGAGCCACTTCGAGCGTCTCGTGGGGAACATCGACTTCGCGGGGCACCGTGGCCTGGCGAGCCGCATCCCACAGCAAGTTGAGGTCCTTCATGATGTTCCACCGATCCCGGTAACGTGCGCGTCTGCGTGGGGACAACGCCGGTGTTGTCCAGGGAGTCCGCCGCGCCCGCCCCCTGGCATGCGCTTTCACGTGAGGGGCCTCTGACCAGTCTACGCGAGACTTACGGTTGCGTAGGCAGGGACCTGGGGTCTCAAGGTCTCGCACAAGGATTCCGGCGTGGCGGACGCAGTCGCCCGCACCCAACGCGCGGGTATGGGTGCTGGCGAAGTCATCGTCGTCGGACACTCGGCAGGTGCCCAACTCGCCGCTGTCGTCGCGTTGACGCCGGGATCCTTCACCTCCGGCTGCGCGGATCCTCCGGTCGCTACCGACCGTTTCGTCGGGCTGGCCGGACCGTATGACGTGACGCAGGTGGGAGGCATGACCCATCGCCGCGCGGGCAACGAGCAACGCCCCGACCACCTGTGGGGGCGTTGGTCTTAACCTCGATCCACTGATGTGAAGGTGTTCTGACTGGGCGTCGTGACATGGAAATGCCCCTCGGATCAGGGAAAATAGTGAGTGCTTAGGTCACTGTTGTTCTGATTCGAAAGGCATCTCGTAGATGCAATTCAAACACGCTCCGGCCGCGGTGTCAGCGGTCTTCGATGATCCGAATCTCGTGTCGGCGGCGGGGCTGGCCCCAATGCTGCGCCTGGCCCAGCACGCCGGGCTCGCCCAGTTCGCGCAGGACCGGTTGAGTGTCCCGACGGACAAGGGCGCCAACGCGGGCGCGAAGGTGATGTCGTTGGTGGCGGGGATGCTCGCCGGTGCGGACTCGATCGATGACATGCGCCTGCTGCGCCACGGTGGGATGGGGCTTCTGTTCGACCGGAGGTATGCGCCATCGACGCTGGGATCGTTCCTGCGCGAGTTCCGGTTCGGGCACGTCCGCCAACTCGACGCTGTCGCCTCCGACGTGCTGCAGGGCCTCTCCGACCGCACGCCGCTGCTCTCCGCCGGCGCGCTGTTCGTGGATCTGGGTGACACCATCGTCGAGGTCCACGGGCGTCAGAAGCAGGGCGCGGGGTTCGGATACTCCGGGGTCCGCGGCCTGAACGCACTCCTCGCGACCGCGTCAACGCATCGGCGCCGGTGGTCTTGGCCCAGCGGTTGCGCAAGGGTGCGGCTGGCTCGGCGAGAGGTGCAGCCCGAATCGTCGCGGACGCTCTGGCGACCGTGCGCCGCGTGAACGCGGGGAGCACAGCACGGGTGCTGGTCCGGGCGGACTCCGCGTTCTACGGACACGCCACCATCGCCACCGCGATCAAGGTCGGCGCGGATGTGTCCGTCACCGTCCGGATGGATCCGGCGGTGAAGGCCGCGATCACGACCATTCCCGATGACGCGTGGACGATGATCGAATACCCGGACGCAATCCGCGACGAGACCACCGGGCAATGGATATCCAAGGCCGAGGTCGCCGAGATCGGCTTCACCGCGTTCCGATCCCGGAACAAGGCCGAGCGCGTCACCGGGCGGCTGGTGGTGCGCCGCATCCCCGACCTGAACCCGAGACGGGTGGAGCACCTGACGCTGTTCGACACCTGGCGGCACCACGCGTTCTTCACCACCACGCCCGCCGGGGTGATGGACACGGTGGTCGCGGACAACACCCACCGCGCTCACGCGTTTCAATCGAGCAGGTCCACGCCGACCTCAAAGCAGGGCCGCTCGCGCACCTGCCCTCCGGGGTGTTCGCTGCGAACAGCGCCTGGCTCATCCTCGCCGTGATCGCGTTCAACCTCACCCGTGCTGCCGGTGTCCTCGCCGACCGCGGCGGCAACCTGGCCAAGGCGACCACCGCGACCACCGCGACCATCCGCCGCACCCTGATCCAGGTTCCGGCGCGCCTGGCACGATCCGCACGCCGCATCCACCTCCACCTTCCCCAGGCATGGCCCTGGGAGGACGCATTCGCACGGCTGTTCACCGCCACCCACGCCCCACCGCCAACCGCAACCCCCCCTCTCTGTCAGGCTGGTGTGAGACACCCCGCGGTTGTGGGGTAGCCCAATTGAGGGGGCGGGGAACGGATCATCATGGAAGAATCACGACCCCCTACATCGGTGGATCGAGGTTAAGACGCTTCATCGCCTGAAGTCCGCGAACGGGTCGGACACGAAGTTCGATCTCACTACGGAGTACCCGCGCTGGCGGCTCGCAAGTGGCTGCTATCGAAGTTGATCCGGTACCGATTGCCAGCAACGGGTCAACGATACGCGGGCGCCGCGGCCGGAGATTCTGGCGCGCCGATGGTACGGAGGTCATCGGATCGTGCTGCACGGAGCGCGTTGAGGATGATGACGAACTCCGACACCTCGTGTATTAGGACGACTATTGCAAGACCGAGGACGCCGAAGAGGGCGAGCGGGATGAGTACCGCAATTAGGATGAGGGAAATGACGACGTTCTGCAGCATGATCCGGCGGGTACGGCGCGCGTGCGCGAACGCGCCGGGCAGGAGACGCAGGTCGTTACCCATGAGCGCGACGTCCGCGGTCTCGATGGCGACGTCGGCGCCCATGGCACCCATGGCCACGCCGAGGTCGGCGGTCGCGAGGGCGGGGGCGTCGTTGACGCCGTCGCC
>DGBM01000292.1:216-25767 GCA_002384765.1 Demequinaceae bacterium UBA4004 | reverse complement strand
TCCGGAGCCCGGGTTCAGCTCGCGATCGCGCCGGCCGGATCGGGCAAGACGACTGCCATGAACGCCCTTTCCCGAGCCTGGACCGCGGCCGGTGGATCCGTGATCGGACTCGCCCCGTCAGCCGCCGCGGCGGCCGCCCTCGGTGAGCACCTGGTCGGCTACAGCGACACCCTGGCCAAGCTTGTGTGGTCGTTACGGAATGGCGAAACCCCCGGCTGGGTCGACGACATCGGACCGTCAGCCCTGGTGGTCATCGACGAGGCCGGGATGGCCGACACCCTGTCTTTGGACACCGTCGTCCGGCACGTTCTGGACCGCGGCGGCAGCGTCCGGCTGATCGGTGACGACCAACAGTTGGCTGCGATCGGCGCCGGCGGAGTGCTCCGCGACATCCAGGCAACCCACGGTGCGCTGCGGCTCAGCGAGCTGGTCCGGTTCACCGACCGGGCTGAAGGATCGGCCAGCTTGGCGCTGCGCGAGGGCCACACCTCGGCCCTCGGGTTCTACCTCGACCAGCGTCGAATCCACGTTGGCGACGCCACCACCATGGCCGACGACCTGTTCGCCGCCTGGACGGCCGACCGGGCGGGCGGGCTCGACTCGATCATGCTCGCCCCCACCCGCGAACTGGTCGCCGACCTCAACCAGCGCGCCCGCGCCCAGCGGCTCGTCGGCGCCGCGCCGGGCCGCGAGACCGAACTCGCCGACGGCAACCTGGCCTCGTGCGGAGACACCATCATCACCCGAACCAACAATCGCAAGCTCCGGGTATCGGCGACCGACTGGGTCAAGAATGGCGACCGCTGGACGATCCTCGACGTCGACCCGCGTCGCGGCATTCGTGCCCGGAACACCCAGTCGGGACGCCACGTCCAACTGCCCGCCGACTACGTGGGTGAGTCGGTCGAACTGGGGTATGCGAGCACCACGCACTCGGCGCAGGGTGTCACCGCCGACAGCATGCACGGCATGCTCGCCGGCTCCGAATCGCGCCAGCAGGCCTACACGATGCTCACCCGCGGACGCGAAGCCAACCACGCCTATGTGGTCGTCGTCGGGGATGGCGATCCGCATACCCTCATCCATCCCGAGACGATCAACCCGCTCACCCCGACCGACGTCCTCGAACGCATCCTCGCCCGCGACGAGTCCCCCTTCTCAGCCACCACCGCGCTGCGCGAGGCGAGTAGTCCCGCCCGTCAGCTCGGTGATGCGGCCGCTCGCTACGCCGACGCCCTCAGCTACGCCATTTCGCAGTTGACCGGTGAACTCGGCATGCGCGGACTCGAACGGGCCGTCGACGAGGTGGCCCCCGGGCTCACCGACGCCCCAGCCTGGCCAGCCCTGCGCGCCCAACTACTGGCCGTCCAGGCCGATGACAGCGACCCGATCCAAGCGCTCGCCCGCGCACGAATGGTGCCCCTCGTTGACGACCAAGACCCCTGCATCATGCTCGCCGGACGCATCGCCGACGCCAACCTGATCCACCGCGGCGGGCCGCTGCCCTGGCTCCCGCGCATCCCGATTTCACTCACCCGCGACCCAGTGTGGGGCCAGTACCTAGACGCGCGTCAACGACTGGTTAGCGACCTCGCCGACCAGGTCCGCACCGACGCTCTCGCCGGTGACGCTCGGCCAGTCTGGCTCATTGGTGCTGGACGGACCGCGCCCGAACTCGTCGCAGACATCGAGGTGTGGCGAGCCGCTCACCGGGTCGAGACTGCCGACACCCGGCCGACCGGCGAGCGCCGCAACAGCCTGGCCGAACACCGCTGGCAGGCACATCTCGACAGCCGGCTCGCATCCAACGCCAACGCCGCCATGGCCGAATGGCGCCACCTGCTCACCCAGATCTCACCGCTGGTCCTCCTCGACGACTTCGCCCCGACACTGGCCGCCCGACTCTCGCAACTGTCCTCATCCGGGATCGACGTTCCACCCTTGGTGCGCGCCGCCAGCCACCAAGGTCCCCTGCCCGACGACCACGCCGCTGCCGCGCTGTGGTGGCGCCTAGCCCGCCACCTCACCCCCGCTGTCGCTGAAGCCGTCGACACCGATCACCACCTCGCCACCCAATGGCTGCCGCGGCTTGCCCACCGCCTCGGTGACGCAGCCGGCGACATGCAGAACAGCCCGTGGTGGCCCGCACTCGTGACGACCATCGAACGCGGACTGCAGCGAGGCTGGCCCCTCGACCGACTGCTCGACGAGACCCACGGGCTCACCGACGACGGACACACCGACCGGTGCCAAGCGTGGGTGTGGCGCCTCTCGCTGCTCACCGACACCCACGACGTCTCCGACGAGGACCGCGACGATCCCGCCGACGAGCCACCCGCCGACCTACATGCAGGATGGACACCTCCGACCACACGTCCGACCCTGTCCGTCCCCAGAGCCCCGGACACCGACGTTCTCGAGCTGGACGACGACCAAGTCCTGCACCTCGAAGGGCTCCTCCGCTCCGCCATGGGCGCCCCGGAACCCGCGGAGGCACAGATCCGTCACCAGCTGGACCGGCGCGACCAGATCGCGTCCAGTCCAGTCCCGGTCGAGCGTCTGAACCACGTCAACGAACTCACCACCGCCTACTACCAGGCCTGCCTCCCGCAGAGCTGGGCCCGGCCCTACCTCGCCCAGCGCCTGCACAGCGATCCGACATCCCTCGAGCCGCTGCGCGTCGGCTACGCGCCAGATGGCTGGACCGGCCTGATTACCCACCTGCGCCGCCACGGCGTGACCGATGAGGAGATGCTCACCGCCGGAGTCGCGACCAGCGCGTCCACCGGCCGGCTCATTGACCGCTTCCGCGACCGCCTCGTCGTCCCCATCGTCCACAACCAGCAGGTGCTCGGCTTCGTCGCCCGCCGCAACCCCCGGTACGGCGACGACGACGGACACGGGCCCAAGTACCTCAACACCGCCGCCACACCCCTCTTCGCCAAGGGCGACCAGCTCTACGTCGCGGGCGAACTGTCCGGGCGCATCACTCCCGTCCTGGTCGAAGGGCCGCTCGACGCGATCGCCGTCAGCCTGGCCGGCGACGGCCACCACGTCGGCGTCGCGCCACTCGGTACCAGCCTCACCGAAGCCCAGGTCGGCCAGCTCCACGAGCACGGACGCAACCCGGTCGTGGCCACCGACGCCGACCTCGCCGGACAAGTCGCCGCAGAACGCGACTACTGGCTGCTCACCCTCTACAACCTCGACCCCACCCACGCCGTCCTGCCCGAAGGCACCGACCCAGCCGACCTCATCGCAGCAGACAACCGAGCCGTGCTCGCCCAAGCGATCGCCAACGCCCAGCCCCTGGCTAACTCGCTGATCGACGAACGCCTCAACAACCTCCATGGCACAGAGGCTGCGCTTGAGGCACTCCGCGTGCTCGCAGCTCAACCCGCGGAACGGTGGACCGCAGGTGCCGAGTACATCGCCGAACGATCCGGAATCCCACCCGTCCTCCTGCGCTCCGCCCTGACCTCGATGGTCAAGGCCCGCAACGCCGACCCGCGCAAGGCCACCCAAGCCGCCACCGACCATGTCGCGGAGACAAAGGACCGACTCTCCACCGTCAAGAACACGCACGCTGCGGCGAACGTTGTCGAACATGTCGATCCACCCGCGCACCGCAACCGGCCCGAACCGCTCCCCCAAGTCGAACCACAGCATCAGCAGGGAGTCTCATGGTGAGGCTCACACGCCCGGATCGAGAATGGACGAGCCCTCGAGGAGAGACCCCGTGCAGCCCATCATGATGATCACGCTCGCCGCAGTGATCGGCGTGCCGCTCGGACTATGGCTTCGTCGTGACCTGGCCACGCTGAGCTATCGCGATGGGGAGGAGCACGACCTGCCCCAACCCGGCCCACGCTGGTGGGTGGTCGGGACCAGCGCCCTCGCGCTCGTGAGCCTGGCCGCCGCGGCCCACTTGAGCAGCAACCCGTTGGTCTACCTCCCACTACTTCCCCTCGCCGCAGCCGGATCCTGGCTGGCGGCAGTCGACCTGGACGTGCTCCGCATCCCGGATCGGGTGCTCGTGCCGGCCGCGGTTGTCACTCTGCTCGCAGTCGTTGCGATCGCGGCTGCACAGCAGCGATGGTCAGCTCTCGTCCTCCCCGTGGCCGCCGCACTGACAACTGGCGCCATGTTCGCCGCTGTTCACTTCGTGTCCAAGGGCGGCATTGGCTTCGGCGACGTGAAGCTCGCGTCCGTGATGGGGCTCGCCATCGGGCCGCTGGGCTTAGGCCCTGTCTGGCTTGCGGTGATAACGGGATCCCTCGGCGCCCTGGTCTGGGCGAAGACGACTCGCAGAGTCGGCCCCATCCCCTACGGTCCCGGGCTCCTCAGCGGCTACTGGCTCGCCTTAGTCGCCAGTGCCTTCCCACAATGATCGAGCAGACCCTGTAGCCGCCTTCGCCAGCCGACACAAAGCACCACGAGCGTGCGGTTCAGCGGTTCGTGGCCGAAAGGTCAAGTCCAAAGACGGCCCGCGAGGTGGAGCTGGTGCTTGCGTCCGATCACCCCGTCGTACGTGCGACCCAGTGCCACGGCGAGCATGAGGTCAGTGTCTCGCCAAGCGATGATGACCCGGTCTTCAGCTTCGGTATAGCGACCACGGACAAGGCGGGGCGCGATGTCCTTGCGGAGCGCCAGCGTCAATGCGTCGGCGTCCGGGACCTTGCCGCCTTCTGCGTACTCTGCACGGAGTTTGTCCCTATGCGCGCTGTACCAGTCCTTCTCGCGTTCGTCGTCCAGGCGCGGCGGCGGACCTGCGTGCTTCTCCCGTGACCGCCGCTTCGCCGCTCGGGCGGCGTCCCCGCACTGCTCACACCGGCACCCGCGCGTGTAGCCGGTAGTCGGCGCGAGGCTCGAGAAGTCGCACTCGGGCGGGGTGGGCACGGCACCAGTCTCGGGCCCAGAAGTCCGGCTCGCTAGCGGCAGGTTCAGCTGCTGGGTCGCGGCGACTCCCTACCGTTGGCCGCCCAAATCCTGCAACCGACTGACATCGACATGGGACTGCGCAGCCCTGCAAGCGAACCGGTCGAGGATCGCTGTGCCTGCAGGGCCCGACTCGCGCGGACGCCCTGAGCCGCGCCCGCCCGGAGTGCGGCCAGAAGCGGGATGTCCAGAGTCGTCGGTGTGCCACCCATGACCGGCTCGAACCCGCGGGTTGAGCGAGGCTAGAGCCGGTCGAGGAGTGATTGGCGTGCTAGGGAATTGACTTCTCTACCCAGTGGGCGCCCAGGGTCTCGATGATGTCGTTGGGCAGGCTGGGCACAATGCGCCGCTCGGTGTAGATGCAGGTGTCGAGGGGCTGCCCGTTCTGGGTCCGGAGCTCTGCTACCCCCTGGGTGGTGGCCGGGTCGACGTAGATGGCGTTGACGATCCCCGCCCGGTGTTGTTTGTCGACGAAGGCGTCCTTGGTTGCGGGACGTCCTTCGGATCGGTGGTGTCCTCGGTGACGGTCACTCCGGCGACGCCTGCGGGCATCCGGATTGAGGCGGCACGGGTCGCTGCCGGTGTCGGGGTGAAGATGAGGGTCTCGTTGAGGCCTCGAACAGTGCTTCCTCGACGGAGGAGGAGCCATCAGCCGGGCCCGGAGGCAGGCCTCCATGACGCTCGGGTCGGCCGGGACGGCGTTGAGGTCATAGTTCCTCGTCGCCGGCTTGAAGATATACAAGGCGGGGTCGTCACTGGTCTGGTGAGCCCGGGCCCATCCATCGGTTGCAGTCCAGGTGCTGTGGACAGTGGCGTACGAGCAAGGGCCGTTGTCGGATTCGGCGATGCCCGTCCTCGTACACGGTCAGCTCGTATGAGCCGTCGGGGATCACCGGGTTGGCCGGGATGGCGGCGGCAAGACGGTCGAATGCTTCCGCGACCTGCGGACTGCCCGGATCCCCAAGGGGCACCAGCACCTGGGCGAACAGTCCACCGGCGCGAACAGAGCCACTGCTGAAGTCGAGGAGTCATCGGCTTCTTTCCATGGTGGCGCTAGAGGTTCAGGCGGGCGACGCCTCAACGATGACTTCTGTGGCCTTGACCACCGCGACTGCGATCGAGCCGGGTTCGAGCCCGAGTTCGCGGACGGTTTCGGTGCTGATCAGCGAGACCACGCGGAACGGTCCGCACTGAAGTTCGACCTGGGACATGACGGGGTTGGAGATGACGTTGGTGACGAGGCCGACGAAGCGGTTGCACGCGGAGCGTCCGGCTCCGGACGAGTCGGGGATCGGGGAGGCGTGCGTCTTGGCGAATCCGACGAGCGCGCGGCCGTCCACGACCTTGCGATTGGCGTGGTCCACCTCGTGCGGGAGCGCGCCCCCCTCAACCCACCGACGAATAGTGTCGTCGCTCACACCAAGAACCTGGGCGGCGTCCTTGATCCGCAGTTTCGTCATGATGTTCGACACTACCGCCACATCTCCGTTGGTGCACGCTGAGTGGTCTCACGTATGCGGAGCAATTGCTGGAGCTTTGCGGGCGGAAAAGGGTCGCTGCGCCACCGGTTCTATAGAGTGGCTGCGCCACCGGTTCTATAGAGTTGAGACATGACAAGGCTTTGCAGCGTCGTGGTCACGGTCTCAGATCGGGCCTCCTCCGGCGAGCGGACCGACGGTGGTGGGCCGGTGCTGGTGGCCGCCCTGGCCGACGCGGGATACGAAGCGTCGGGGAGGGTTATCGCGGACGGTGAGGAGAGCGTCCGGGCTGCGTTGCTCGAGGCGCTGGACGCGGGTGCGCGGCTCGTCGTCACGACCGGCGGCACGGGGGTCAGCCCGCGCGACCGGACCCCGGAGGGCACGCGCCGCGTAATCGGCCGAGAGCTGCCCGGGATCGCCGAGCTGTTGCGCGCCCGCGCCGTTCAGATCTCCCCCCACGCTGCGCTGGCGAGGGGGCTCGTAGGGATAGTGGACTCGCGGGAGGGTCGCCCGGGGGCGCTTGTGGTGAACTTGCCCGGCAGCCCAAAGGGCGCGCTGGAGGGGCTCGGGGTGGTGCTGCCGTTGGTGTCGCATGTTCTGGACCAGCTGGACGGGGGCGACCACTGATGCCGGTGCTGCTCGCGGACGTCCGTGATGAGGCGGTGGACCCCACGGCGGTGATGCGCGTCGTCTCGCGTCGGGCCTCTGGAGCTGTCGCACTGTTTGTCGGCGTCGTCCGTAACCACGACCGGCAGGCAGAGGGCGAGGTCGTCGCACTGCGATACACGTGCCACCCGTCCGCGCCGGACCGGATCGGCGAGATCACCGAAGGCGTCCTGGCCGTGACCGACCCGGACGGCGAATGCGCCGTGGCGACCGTCCACCGGGTGGGGGAGCTCACTGTCGGGGATGTGGCGTTCGTCGTTGCGGTGTCGTCCCCGCATCGCCAGCTGGCGTTCGAGGTGTGCGAACGCGTCGTCGAGGAGGTCAAGGCTGACCTCCCGGTGTGGAAACAGCAGTTCGTCGCCGGCGGCGGCTACTCCTGGTCTGGACTGTGAACGGTTCGCTTTTCGTTCAGCAGTCGCGGCGCCAGGAGCCTGAGCGGCCGCCGTCCTTGGCGAGCAGGCGGACGTGTTGAATCTCGATGGTGCGGTCGATGCCCTTGACCATGTCGACGACCGCCAGTGCGGCCACCGAGGCGGCGGTCAGCGCCTCCATCTCGACGCCGGTGCGGTCGGCGGTCCTGATGGTCGCGGTGATCTGGACGCCCCCGTCGACCACCTCGACGTGTAGGTTGACGCCGTGCACTCCGATGACGTGGGCCAACGGGAGTAACTCCGGCGTCCGCTTGGCAGCGGCGATCCCGGCGATCCGGGCCACGGCCAGCACGTCGCCCTTGGGGACGCCGCCCGACCGCAGCAACGCAACCACCTCACGTCCGCAGCGGACGAAGGCCCCGGCCGAAGCCGTCCGCACAGTCGGCTCCTTGCCACTGACGTCGACCATGCGCGCGTTTCCGGCGTCGTCCAGATGGGTGAGATCCTTACTCATGACGTCCTCCTCGGCGTGATCGCCACCTCCGCGGTGCGCGCCGTCATCGTGTCCAGGTAGAGCAGCCGCCCGAACAGAGTCTCGCCCGCCCCTGTGATCAGTTTGACCGCTTCGTTCGCCATGATCGAGCCCACCTGCCCGCACATTGCGCCGAGCACGCCGACCTGCGCCGCCGTCACCCAGGTCGCCTCGTCCGGCGGCTCGGGGTGGAGGTCGCGCAGCGTGATGCCGTCGGTCGGTCCTTGGGGGGTCTGCGGACGGCTCCAGAACATGCTGATTTGTGCCCGCGTTACACGGACGGCAGCCCACACGACCGGGATGCCGAGCTCGGCGCAGGTGTCGGAGATCACGTAGCGGGTGGGGAAGTTGTCGACCGCGTCGAGGACGAGGTCGTAACCGCCAAGCATCTCGGCCGCGTTCTCGGCCGTCAGGCGGACGATGTGCTGCACGATCCGGATGCCGGGGTCGAGTTCGGTGAGCCGGGACGCGGCGCTCTCCGCCTTCGGGACACCGATGCGGTTCGTGCTGTGCAGCACCTGGCGCTGCAGGTTGACCAGTTCGACTGCGTCCGCGTCCACGATGCCGAGCGTGCCGACACCGGCCGCTGCCAGATACAGCAGGGCCGGGCTGCCGAGGCCGCCGGCGCCCACCACGCACACCTTCGCTTCCCGTAGCCGCCGCTGCGCCTCCTCGCCGAGTTCGGGGATCGGCAGGTGGCGCGCGAACCGTTCGGTGTCGGAAGCGCCCAGCGCGGGGCCGGGTTCGACAAGGGGGTTCAGCTTCATTGTTCTCCTCCGCGGGCCGTCCAGGCGGCGATGTCGTCGGGGGTGTCCAGATCGACGGTGCTAGCCGCCGCGCCAGCAACGCCAAGTAGGTCGAGCGGCTCCAGCAGCCGGCACATGGCGGTGATCCCCCCGCGCGCGGCGAGCCGTGTCGCGAGCATCGGCGTCCGGTAACAGCCGAGCAGCCACTGCAGCCGTCCGTCCGCGTCGAGCAGGCAGGCGCCGTCGTGGTCGGCCGGGTCGGTCGCCAGCAGGGCGGTGACGGCCGCCTCGGCGTCGGGCAAGTCGCTGGCAAGCACGAGCGTCCACGGCGCGCTGCCTGCGCCCAGCGCCAGCAGACCGGCCTCCAGCCCCGCAACGGGACCGCCGAACGGCGGGTCTTCGCGGACGCGTGTCACCCCGTCCGGCACGCCGACGTCGCCCACGACCACCGTCCGCTCAGCACCGGACGCGGCCGCGAGTGCTGCGTCCAGCAGCCGCCGTCCGTCGACCTCGAGTTCGGGCTTGCTCACCCCGCCGAGCCGCGATCCCCGTCCGCCGGCCAGGATGACGGCGTCGAATCTCACAGCCATCTCACCTGCACGACGTCGCCGGCTGCGACCGCGGCCACGTCCTCGCTGACCGAGCAGTAGCCGTCTGCCTCTGCCAAGGACGACACCATGTGCGAGGCCGAGCCGCGGCGGTGCGAGGGCGTCGCGACCAACCTGCCGTCCGTCCCGGTCGAGAGGCGGACGGGGACGAGTTGGCGGCGTCCGGGCGGGGAGGTCCAGTCGGCTCCGGCGACGGCGGTCAGCCAGCCGCGCTCGGGGCGGCCGAGCATCCGGTCCAGCAGCGGGCGGACGAACACCTCGCAACTCAGCGCGGCCGAGACCGGATTCCCCGGCAGCGACACGACCGGGACGTCGTTCCACACCGCCCAGCCCTGCGGCTTCCCGGGCTGAACCCGGACACTGCGGAAGACGCCACCTGCTGCCTCCAACACGTTTCTGACAACGTCGAAAGCG
This sequence comes from Demequinaceae bacterium UBA4004, assembly GCA_002384765.1. The sequence goes on along the minus strand of DGBM01000292.1, from coordinate 16,014 downwards.
CCTACGCTCGCCCCGCCGGTGAGGACGAGCAAGTCGGCCTTCCCGCAGGCCTCGTCCAGCCAGGATGCGAGTGCGTCGGCGTCGTCGCGAGCGGCCCCGACCCTGCGGACGTCCGCACCCCAACCGACGAGGGCTGCTGCCAGCGCGATCGAGTTCGACTCGTAGATTTGCCCGCGGGTGAGCGGGGAGCCGTCCGTCACCAGCTCGTCGCCGGTCGAGCGCACAACCACCGCGGGACGCCGCCGCACCGCCACGTAGGTGACACCGACGGCCGCCAGGGTTCCGGCGACGGCCGGGGTGATCGTCGTCCCGGCGCGGGCCACTCGGGCACCGGCGGAGAAGTCCTCACCGGCACCGCGCACATGGCGTCCGAGGGCGTCCGGAGCGTGGGTGATGGCCACGAACTGCGTCCCGGCGTCGGTCTCCTCTAACGGGACGACCGTGTCCGCAAAGCTCGGCAGCGGCGCCCCGGTCATGATCCGGACGCACTCACCTGGCCCGGCCGCCGGATCGTCCGCGCTCCCGGCCGGGACATCGCCCACAACTCGGAGGGTCATCGGCACATCCGCGACCTCGGCGAAACGGACGGCGTATCCGTCCATCGCCGAGTTCGCGAACACGGGGACGCTGACGCCGCTGACAACGTCTTGGGCGAGGACGCGACCCGTGGCGGCTTCCAACGCCACGTCTTCGACGAGGGTGTCTGGGTGGACGAGTGCGAGCAACTCGGCCTGATACTGCTCGAGGGTCAGCAGTTCACGCATTCGCCGGCTCCTCCCGGCCGGCCCCTGCGGGGATCGCGAGGTCGGCTACCGGCAGCAGGCGCCCGCACGAGCGCCGGCGGATACCAGGACGAGTAGCCGGCGATGGCAGGTGGTGGAGCGCTCCTGGGTTCTGTGGGCTCAGGCGATTGGTCCTCGCCTCTGTTGCTGTCATGCCTCGCATAGGATTCATCATCCCGCAGGGCCGAGGTCGGTGCCAAAACCAGTAGTAACGCCGGTAGAGTTGGAGACCCGAAGAGAGAGAACGACCGTGCCGACCACCATCCTGACGTTGGACGAGCTGCGCCAGGCCGCGCGGACGGCAGAGCAGCCCGGCGTGGGCGCGCCCAGCTCCGGGCTGGTGGACGGCCACGAACGGACGGCGCGCGACGTGCGAATCTCCCTTACCGACCGCTGCAACCTCCGCTGCACCTACTGCATGCCGGCCGAGGGGCTGCCGTGGCTGCCGGGACGCACGATCCTCACCGACAGTGAGGTTGTCGCGCTAGTCCGGGTCGCGCTCGAGCAGTTGGGCGTTCGCAAGCTGCGGTTCACCGGCGGCGAGCCGTTGCTGCGTCCGGGCCTGGTGGGGATCATCGCCGCAGCGGCCGCCCTGCGCACCGACGAGGGTGTCGCCCCCGAGCTGTCCCTGACCACCAACGGTGTTGGACTCGACCGCCACGTCGAGGCGCTCGCCGCCGCCGGGCTCCAGCGGGTGAACATCTCCCTCGACTCGCTCGACCGCGATCGCTACGCGTCCCTTGCCCGCCGCGACCGGCTGGACGACGTGTTGCTCGGGCTCGAGGCGGCGGCCGCTGCCGGCCTGCATCCGGTCAAGGTGAACACAGTCGTGATGCGGGGCGTGAACGAGGCGGACGTCGTGCCGCTGCTCGACTTCTGCGTCCGCCGCGGCTACCAATTGCGGTTCATCGAGCAGATGCCACTCGGCCCGAAGCACGGCTGGGACCGCTCCTCGATGGTGCCGGCCGCCAAGATCCTGGGCCTTCTGCGGGCTCAGTTCGAGCTCACTCCCGCTGCGGCCCGTGGCTCCGCGCCGGCGGAAGAGTGGCTCGTAGCGGCGTCCGGCGACCGTCCAGCCGGACGGGTGGGCGTGATCGCGTCAGTGAGTGCGCCGTTCTGCGGTGCGTGCGACCGCACCAGGCTCACTGCGGACGGGCAGGTCCGCAACTGCCTCTTCGCCCACTCCGAGACCGACCTGCGCACCCCGCTCCGCGACGGTGCCAGCGACTTGGAGCTCGCGAACCTGTGGCGCGGCGCCCACCTGAGCAAGGCCGCCGGCCACGGCATCGGCAACACGGGCTTCCACCAGCCCGAGCGGGGCATGAGTTCAATCGGAGGCTGACATGGACATCACCTACTACGCGGGGGCAGCGGACGCGGCCGGCACCAACACTGCCCGGCTCCAGGCTGGCGACCTCACCGCGGACGCGTTCCGCACCCGCCTGGCAGCGGGCAACCAGGAGCTGGCCCGCGTGCTGGCGTGCTGCTCCCTCCTCGTCGACGGCGCTCCCGTGCGTGACGGCGGGACACTCATCCCGTCCGGCGCGCGCGTGGACGTCCTGCCGCCGTTCGCCGGCGGCTAATGTCGACGATGTCCTTGTGGCCTTCCAGGTCGACCCCGATCGCGGCATAGAACGGCTGGTTCCCAACCTGGCCGTCACGGGCCTTCACGATGATGGCGTCGATTAAGATCGCCGCGTACACCGGGCGGTTTCTGTCGGTCGTCGCGAATCGGTGGTCGTAGCCATCGTCGCATGAGATGTGCTGGTGTGCGTCATCGAGGACGAACCGGGGTCGGTTGTTGAGTTCGTCGGCAACTTGGCGGAGGCGTTGATCGGTGATCACGTTCAGGTCGGCACCTTTGGGGAAGACTGGCGAAGCAGGCCGTTGGTGTTCTCGTTGGTACCCCGCTGCCAGGGGCTGCGTGGGTCGGCGAAGCAGATCGCCAGCCCGGTCGCCTGTTCGATCCAGGTGTGGTGGAACAGCTCGTTGCCCTGATCCCAGGTGAGGGTGCGCCGCAGGGCCCGAGCCAGCGTCAATGAACCGCAACGAGCCACAACTCAGCGACACACCCACCTGTGAGGACGCCGCACCACCACTGACACCTCGGCGAATCAGCTCAAAATAGCGACGCTTGACCTCTGGTGAGGCATTGTTCCACGCGCGATACGGCATCGGAATCCCTTCCAGTCAGGATTCGCAACGATCACTGGAAACCGCCCCGACTCCAACGGCCAGGCCCACCAAGTGGTCATCTCCTCCACGATGTTGCCGGTAATCCTCAAGATCGTGTCCTTCGACACCGACGCCCCGAGACCTCGCCCAGATGCGCCGAGATCTCCTCGGTCGACAACTCTTTCGCCAACAGGCTGATGACCATGGCGTCGACATCGGAGAGCCGCCGTTGCCGTTTCGCAATCAGTTGGGGTGGAGCTGCCCTCTGTCCCGAGGGACCTCGATCTCGACCTCGCCACAGTCGTCGGTGACCACCGTCTTGGCCCGGCAACCGCTACGGGATTGGGCCCGGTCCCGGCCCACCGGATGATGCTTGTGATAGCCCAGATGGTCGACCGTCTCTTCCTCCGAGGCGGTCTCGATCCCCGTCTTGGTCAGGGCTTTCAGCAACCCGTCGGGGCCGCTCACAGCCACCCCTGCTCACGTGCCTTAGGAACCAGCCCGGCTACCGCGGCCAACTCTCAGCGCTCAAACCGGCATCAACCGGCAACCCGAACGATCCACCCATCGCTCCGTACGAGAACTCACCACCGCCATCCGCACCTGGATCACCACCTGGAACGACGACCCCAAACCCTTCGTGTGGCACAAAACAGCCGACCAAATCCTCGACAGCCTCACCAACTACTGCAACCGAATTAGCGACTCAGGACACTAGCCGGGCGTCGTCATTATCGCGACTCCTCACTCGGGGGATCTGAGGAAGGCAGGAGGGCGGCCACGAGCTTGCTCGGTGTCGCGCGAGGCTACGCCAGCAGGTCGGGAGCCGCTGCCACCACGCGACTCCCCTCACCCGGATCTTCGTGCCGGAAGGCTCTGCCAACCTTGGACCTGTGTGGCCTTGCCTCATTTCACCGGTTGAGCATTATCTCCAGCGGTCGCTGAGCATAAGTGGTCGGCTCTTCCGCAATGAAGTCCATACCCGTCTGGCGTGGCATCCTGTTCTGCACCGGGATGTAGTACACACTCGGGTCTGTTCCCATCTCGGGCTGCAACTGGACGGCACCGGCCTCCCTGATCAGTCTCGCCACCTCTGAATCGGGATCATTAAGGTCCCCGACGAAGCGTGCTCGCGCCGGGCACGACTCGATGCAAATAGGGAGCGCCCCCGCATCAATGCGATCCATACAGAAGTCGCACTTCTCCACGGTGCCTCGCACCCCTGAGGTCACGGCGGAGGAGCCGAGGGCGTGCTCGGTCGGCCGAACCGGCTCGCGGACGTTGAAGACCCGCACCCCATAAGGGCAGGCCTGGATGCACGAGCGGCAGCCGATGCAGTCCTCGGAATGGATGCCGACGATGCCGTCCTCGCGCTGATACGTCGCCCCCGTGGGGCAAACCGGGAGGCAGGCGGGCTCGGCGCAGTGCTGGCAGGCCAAAGGCAGGAAGGCGATGGTGGGATGATCCGGGCCGCCAGCGACGACATCGATCGCGTCGCCCCCGATGGTGAGCACCCGGTTCCACCACTCACCCTCAGGCAGGTTGTTCTTGATCTTGCACGACACCGCGCAACCCTGGCATCCGATGCAGCGGTTCAGGTCGATCACCATGCCCATTCGGCGCTTCCGCGCCATGGTTGCAATCCGCTTGGCCATGGTCACTTCTCCTTGACGATCATCGGGCCCGGCACCATCTCGGATGCGGGAACGGCCGGGACATGGGACTGGTCGACCTTCTCCACCTCGACCAAGACGTCGAAGAACGAACAGCTGTAGTGCTTTGTGTTCGCCTTCTCGTGGGTCAGCTCCTGATAGCCACCCGCCAAAAACTGGTGACGCTGCCAGCCCTTATTGATGTTGCACGTATCGTCGGGGAAAGCGTTATTGGTCCGCGCCCTCAGGTACACCTCGCCGCGCCCGTTATACACTCGGACGGTGTCGCCCTCGGACAAGCCGCGCTTGGCCATCTCGCGCTCGTTGAGTTCGACCAATGGTTCGGGATCCATTTCGCGAAGGACCGGCACCTCGTAAAACGTACTGTGGACCCGGAACCTCGAGTGCCGCTGATTGAGGATCAGCGGATACTTGGCGAATTTCGGGTTCTCGTGCCAGGCCTCGAACGGCGCCTCGAAGTGCGGCAGCGACGACACTGTGGACGAGATCGGGAGCCGCAGCGCTGGAGACATCTCGGGGAAGTTAGTGACGACGCCTTCGGCGTAGAACTCAGCTTTGCCCGAGGGCGTCCAGAAACCACCCTCTGCCAACGGGATGTAACCGGAGTCGAACAGCCGCGCGACACCGTCCTGATGGAACTCCTCGACGACTTGCGGCCGCTGCAGCACCTCTGCGACCTTGGCGACGATCTGCTCGATCCACTCCGTGGACGACGTGGCGAAATAATCACCCTTACCGAGCCGCTCGGCCAGACCCCCGAAGATCTCGTAGTCGCAACGCGCTTCCCCGACGTTCGCGATCGCCTTCTGCTGGCGCATCAGGAACGGGTGCATGCCGCCGACAACGTCGTCGTTCTCGAACCAACTCGTCACCGGCAGCACGTAGTCAGCCATCCGCGCGGTATCGTTCATCACCATCTCGAGGCTGACGACCAGATCGAGGTTCTCCTCGTCCATCATCTCTTCGCGGATGCGGCGCTGGTTGGGGAAGTTCGATACGAAGTTCGAGGAGTTGAAGATGATCCCCTTGATCGGCCACGGCACCGTCTCCGGGACATCCGAGCGCGGACCAGCGAACCCGTTGGCCGGATCGGCGGGCACCCATTGCTGGACGGCACCCTTGGAGACGGCGTCGTAAAGCAGTAGATAGTTCAGCTTGGTGGTCCGCTCACCGGTCGGCATCGTCCACTCGTCAAGGACTCCGGGGGTGAACATGATGCTCATGGCGGTGCCGCCCATCAGCGATCCGAGCGGCGTCGCGCCCGGCTTGCCAATCTGGCCACAGATGACACCCAGTGTGGCAATCCCTCGGCCCACCAAGTCCGCGTTGTCCCAGCGGTCGATGCCCATGCCGGAGTACACGAAGCTCGGGCCGGCAGTCGCGTACCGACGGGCGACCTCGCGGACCAGCTCCGGATCGACATTGGTGATCGGCTGGGTCAGTTCGGGGCTGTGCCGGCGGGCCTCTTCGGCCAGCACCTGGAAGGCCGGGCGCACGGTGACCGGGCCGGTCGACGTGATCACGGTGAACTGGCCGTCGATGGCCGTGGTGGTGACGTTGGCGTCCGCCGGGACCGGCGCAGACTTCTCGGGGTCCCAGGCCAGCACGACCGCTTCACCGGCGGGGTCGAGGTCACTGGCCCGCAGGAACATTCCGGTGTCCTCGCGCACCAGATAGGTCGCGACGGTGTGTGCGCGCAAGTAGGTCGTGTCGTACAGCTTCTCGGTGATGACGGTGTCGATCATCGCCATCGCCAGGGCGGAGTCGGTGCCCGGACGGGGTCGAACCCAGATGTGCGCCTTAGCGGCTGCCTCGCTCAGCCGCGGGTCGATGACGATGAGCTTGGCCCCGTTGTCGATGGCATCGGCGAAGAAGTGCCAGTTATGGACCTGGGATTCGGTGACGTTGGTGCCCCAGGCGATGATGGTCCGGGCGTTGGCGATGTCCTCGGGCTGATGCGCCAGCATCCAGGCCGCCATGCCATTGGCGACGTTCGCCACCACCTGCGTCTCCCCGGTGGCCAGCCCGAGGTCGATGGAGTCAGCTGCCAACGTCGCCCCGGCGACGTTGGCGAACCGGTGACCGGCGCCGGCGATGGCACCGTTGAGGATGGAGTAGTTGCCGCTCAGTGGCGCGACGCACAGAGCCCTGTAACCGTGTTCGCGCTGGATGGTCTGGATCTTCTCCGCGATCTCGGTGAGAGCCTGTTCCCAGGAGATCTGCTGCCATTGGTTGTCCCCGCGTTTGCCGGTCCGCTTGAGGGGCACGGTCACCCGGTTCTTGTCATAGACCCGCTGGGGGTGGCTCAGCCCTCGGAGGCAGATGCGGTTGTAGCGGGAATCGGGGAACGGCGCGGCTGTCGTTTCGACCAGGCGACCATCCCGGACGTGGGCGTAGATCCGGCAGTTCATCCAGCAGTTCGGCGTGCATGCCTGGCTGAACACCTGTTCACCCTCGGTGGGCAGTAGCGGCAGAGTGGTTGTCGACGTCATCGTGTTCTCTCTTTGCGGATTCGATGGTCAGCCGAGCGGGCTGACCTTGACGCCCGAGCGGAGCTGGGCATAACGGAACTGGAGGCTGCCCAGGATCGACAGGGCGCCGCCAACGGCCAGCAGCATCCCGCCGGCCGCGGGGTAGGCCAGCGCCACAAGTGTGAGTACGACAGGGACGCCGAAGCCGATCAACACGGAAGTCCAGAAGTGCCTCGCCATCGCACCGCGAATCAGCCGTTGGACCCCCGCCCGGGCGGCCGGGCCGTGCTCGTGCATCCTATCGATCAGGTAGAGATGGGTGATCCCCAAGGTGGCGATCAAACAGACCAGGAAACCGAGCGCCAAGGCGGTCTGGGACCCGCCCATCCGATTCCCCGCGGCGAGCACCAGGATTGTCAAACCAACCGAGGACGCCAGCGCATGAGCGATGAACTGCGCCGGAACCATCGCCGAGTGCCATAGCCGGATCGACAGCGACTCGTACAGCACCATGCCGGGGTAGGCGATAATCAGCGAAGCACTAAGGAAGCAGACCGCGATCATGATCTGCGCCAGCAGGTTCGCCTTAAGGAACGGCGCATCCGTCCAAGGCAGCCCCGGGAACCACCCTGGCAGCACGTAGATCGCGCCGACGATCAGGAAGACGAAGTCGGCGACCGCCCCACGAGCGATCCAGGACCGGTCCGGACGCTTCAGAGCTTTCAGAACCCGCTCAGGACGGCCAAGGTCGACAATCAGAACCAGACCGCTGATGGCCACCAGGGCCAGTCCGAGCACGTCGAGCAGCGGGAGACCGAGCACGGTGCCAGTGTCGGCGAGTGAGAACACGTGGCGCACCATGAACGTCCCGGCGCCCAGACCCATGGCCCAGAACCACAATGCGTGCGGGAAGTGCCAGTAGGGCTGAGGGACCAGGTGGAGGGCGAACCGATCCACTGTCCGTTCGGTTTCGATCAAGGATGGTGCTTGCACGGTCGTCTCCTCTGACGCAAGTGAACTCGCATACGCAATATAGCTGACGACAACCGCTTATGGAGGCAACCAGCCGCATCAGGCCTAGTGTGTAGGTCGGTTCGTCGGTCGTACGCTTCATCACCAGGTCCAGACGCACGTGCTGACGGACGGGACGGCATCGCAACCGACAACGCTGCGGTGCCCGCCACTGCCTGACCGACCGCCGCCACCGTGCCCAAGAAGTCGTGGGCGAAGCCCTGCGGCGGCCGCCCGTCGACGCGCTGTGACAAATTGAACTAGTCTTGGCCCACCCGGGTGGACAAACGCGAGAGGCGCGACCATCTAGGCCCTTCTCCGGACTAGACTGGGCGCCCACAGCCCACCGCGCCAAGAAGGCAAACGGCTTACTCCCGAACGGACTCAAGAAGTGGCAGAAGACAACATGGAGGGCTGGCTCAGCGCGCTCGGTTCCGAGTTGGGCCTTTCTCAGGATGCGGTGCAGCGCAGCAACGGTCCCCTGCTGGACTTGGTCCGAGACGTCGCCCACGAAGTGACCCGACCTGCTGGGCCACTGACGGCTTTCCTCGTCGGGCTTTCCGCAGGCATATCGGCGAGGGATGGCCAGGACCTCACCGAGGTGGCCGCCGACCGCATCGGCCTGGCCGCCGGCTTGGCCAGCCGCTGGCGGTCAGAACATCCAGTGGCCCCCAACGACGCCGGCTAGACCCTGCGGGGCGCGAGGCCCGTCGACCCCCGCAAGCGTTCGCCAGGCGACAGAGCACCCATCTTGGTGGAGCGCCGGTTCACACCCATCACCCTCGGCGCGTCCGACAGCCCGACGTCGCGGACAACAGCACGAGCGAAACTGATCACAGCGGTCCGCCCCCAGCCGCAGCGCAAGCAGCGAGCGAGGCGCTCAGGCCGTGCGTCCGCGCGTCGAAATGCCCGTCCGTCCAGCTCGCGAGCGTTCGGTACGGGTCTGTCCGATTAACGGTGGGCGGCATCTGGGTGGTTACTGGTTTGCCCCTGCCGAGTCGCGGAGGCCCGGGAGGGCGATGGCGAACGCGTTCAGTGCCGGCTTCCACCGGTTCATCCATCGTTTCTTGGCGGTGCCGGCGGGGTCAAGGGAGCGCGCCACGAAGTACAGGCACTTGAGGTCAGCTTGGTCGGTGGCCGAAGTGGCCCCGGGCCCGGACCGCACGTCGGAACCTGGCCTTCAGCGACTCGATCGCGTGGGTGGTTCAGAATCACGCGGCGGAACTCGACGTCGTAGGCGAGGAAGGGTGTGAACTCTTCCCAAGCCGAACGCCATAGGCCGATCGCGCCCGGATATCTGCTCCCCCACTTGCCCGTGAACTCGTCGAAACCGGGCAACGGCCGCGGCAGCGGTCAGGCGGTGTAGAGCGGATTGATGTCGCGGACGATGGCGTCCCAGTGCTGTCGGGCGCGTAGCGGAATGGGTTCGGCAGCAGGTCGATGCTATGCCGACGTCGGCATAGGGATTCATTATCCCGACGTCTTGATCATGCCGATGTTCGCACTGTTGGTGCTTGTCGGGGCGTTGTCGCTGGCGGATTGTTCGGGATAGTCGCGGGTGGCTATCACACGGTGTCGAGCCAGGCGAGGAGGGTGTCACCGGGCAGGTAGCGGCCGGTCGGGACCTCCGGGTCGCCGGGTTCGGTCGAGGGCTTGTTGTTTGATGGTGATGTCCGCGTGGAGATAGATGCCGGTGGTGCCGATCCGTTCGTGGCCGAGCCAGAGCGCGATGATGCTGGTGTCGTTGCCGCCAGGCCAGGAACCGAGCAACCGACCTGCTCGACGGTGATCCGGCACACCGGGCCTTCACCCGGCGTGTCAGGGGTCCCCGCCCACCGTCTCTCTGACAGTTCTGTGCAGCAGACCCCCTCTTCCTCAGAACAGCTCTCCAGTCTCCGGGTCGAGCAGTTCGCCGCTCGCTTGCCGGACTAGGTGCAGGCCGGATGTCATCGGCCGCGGCCCTGGCTGGCTCAGCACCTCGACGTCGGCAGCGAAGAGGCGTGCTCGGTCGGAGGCGATGGCAGGGCTGATGAGGCGCGACTGTCGCCCCTCGGCTGGCCTGGGACCATGGTGTTCGTCGCAGCCGTTCTTGGTTCGGGTCTTGAGGCGTTCGAGGAAGCCGGGGACGCTGTAGCGGTGCCATTCTTCGAGGGCGCTGCTGGTGGGGTCGATGCCGGCTCGGCGGCGTTGGTCGGCCAGGACCGCGATCTCGTGGACGAGGTGCGGGTGCTCCGGCCAGCAGGCCGGGATCATGCCGGCGTTGGGGTCCCAGACGTACTCGTGGTTGAACCAAATCACGACCTCGTCGAGCCACTTCCACAGTTCGCGGCGCAGCGCCGGTTTGGTGCAGGTGGGCGGGTCCCAGGGCCGGGGCAGCTTGTTCGGGTTGCCGATCTGCTTCTTCTTCTGTTCGTCACCGTTCACCGCGAAGTAGAGGTCGTTGTAGGCCTTGCGGAGTTCGTTGCCGCTCGGAGGTGGGAACGGCTGCGCCAGTTGACCGGTCACGGCTGGTCGTCCCTTCGGTCGCCGGCGAGCGCTGCGACCGTGCGAGCATCGGCGGAGACGGTGTGGTCGCGTCGGAGCTGAAGCTGCTTCCGGACGTCGCGCTGTTGCGTGAGGAGCGCTTGGCCGGTCTTGCCGTCGATGCAGCGGGTGAGCCTGGCGATGATGGGCTTGCTGTTCTCGGCGACGATGAGGGCGTGTTTCTCGGGGAGTTGACGGACTTCTTCGGGGCGCAGGATGAGCATGTCGTCGCCGTGGGCGGAGCGTCCGCCGGTGTGTCCGAGTTGCCAAGTGGTTCGGGTGACGCGGGTGGTGCCGACGAGGTCGGAGACTTCCTTGTTGAAGGCGACGTCTTTGGAGCCGCCGAACATGATCAGCAGGTTGGTGAGCCCGAACAGGGCGCGGGCGTCGGTGTCGCCGAAGATCGCGGCGAGCTGTCGCCAGGTCTGGGCGGCGTAGATGAACGAGATCCCGAGGGCGCGTTCGTTGGCCATCCGGGTGCGCAGGGTCGGCAGCGGTGCGGTGGACGGCAGTTCGTCCAGGCAGGCGAGCATGGGTGGGCACAGCCGCCCCCATGGGCTTGCGTTGGCCAGCCGCAGGGCGGTGTCGAGGATGTGCTCGGTGAGCGCGGTCATGAGTGGCGATGCGGAGGCGTAGGGGTCTTCGCGTCCGAGCAGGTAGAACGTCCCCCGGTCGCGGATGACCGCGGCGATGTCGGTCGGCGGTCGGCCGGGTCCGGGGACACATCGGGCGCGGATGCCGGGCTGGAAGAACAGGCTCATCGCCTGCTGGACCGTGGTGACTGTGTTGCCGGTGGTGCGGTCGTCACCGGTGAGCGCGCCCCGGAGAAGCCCGTGCCAGAAGTGCGCGGAGCCGGGGTGGTTGAGCAGGATCTCGGCGGGTTCGTGGGTGGCCAAGGGTCGGGCGACCCATTCCAGGAGCCGGTCGAGGGTGTGGCCGGCGAGCGCGGCGGCGTGGAAGTAGCACTGCAGCACCTTGGCGGCTTCGGCGGCGTAGAACCGGGCCGCGGCGTCGCCGGAGCCGCTGGCGGTGGCCTTGATCGTGCCGGCGGTGAATGCCTTGGCGCGGCGCTCGGCGACGAGCGGGTCGAGGCAGCCGACGATCGGGTCCCACACCAACTCGGGCAGCCCGTCGGCTTGGGCGAACGGGTCGAGGACCGCGGCGGGCCGGTCGTCGCTTCTGCGGGCGGTGTAGGACAGCAGCAGGTCGTCGACCTTGGTGAGGGTGACCAGCGCGGCGCCGGGCGCGGCGAGCAGCGCGGGGGTGAGGAGGTCGAGGGTCTTGCCCGAGCCTTGGGGGCCGATCACGCCGGCGGTCCGGTCCCAGGGACACCACAGCTCCCCGCCGCGCGGCTCTTGTGCCTTCCCGATCCGCCACCCGACCGCGGCCGGGTCGAAGCGCCTCCTCATGGTGGTCCCCTCTCAGATGGCGATGCCGGGTGCCGGCGGAGGGACGTCTCGGGCTTCGGGGCGCCTGATCGGTGTCGGGGTGATGGTCTCCCACACCTCGGGTTGGGCCGGACGGGTGTGGATGGCAGCGCGGACGCGCGGGTCGGCGTCGGCGAGAACGTCGGCGCGGATCGTCTCCCATGCCGAGGGCGGCACGACCTGGTCGATGAGCTGGCTGAGCAGCCGGACCTGGCCGGTGGGCTGGTCGGTGGGGTTCAGGTCGACGGCCCGGTCGAGGGCGACGACGGCGCTGGCTCCGTCGCCGCTGATCCAGGCGGCCATTCCGGCCAGGTACAGGGGTGCTTCTGCGCCGTAGGCGGGCACCAGGTTGACGACGTTGCGCCACAGCGCGAGGTGCTCGGGTGCGTTGTCGCGGGTGATGGACAGCAGCGCCAGGTGTTGCGCTGACGGGTTCTGGGTGAGCACCGCCAGGCTGATCGCGTCGTCGAGAGGGACGTGCGCCTGTGGCGGCTGGGTGACGTCGGACGGTGCCTTCGGCAGGTTGCGGCCGAGCAGGTTGCTGGTGAGGGCGAGGATGGCTTCGGTGTCGCGGGGCTGGGGCAAGGTGTCCAGGACGGCGTCAACGCGGGTGGCGAGGTGGTCGCTGTCGGGTGCGCTAGTGAATGCTGCCTGGAGGTCGGCGCGGGTGGGTCGCAGCTTCAGGCCGTAGCCGGCGGCCTGGGTAGCGATCGGGCTCGCGGCGTCGATGGTGCCGGTTTCGCCGTCGGCGAGTTCCCAGGTGGCCCCGTCGACGAGCATCGCCTGCCGGTCGGCGCGGCGGGCGAGGTGGGCGTCGGCGCGGTGGAGGGTTTCCCAGCCGGTGGTGTGGTCGTCGGTGAATGCGACCAGGAACGCGTCGGCATCGGGGAACCTGCCCCAGATGCGGTCGAGCAGGTCTTCGGCGGCGCCGGGAAGTTGGACGTCGTCGAGGTCGACCCGGGCGGTGACTTCGACCCGGCTGTTGCGGGTGACGACCACGACCAGTGACTCCTCAGGGGTGAAACCGACCAGGTAGGGGATCAGTTCGGCGACCTCGCCGGGGTGGTGCAGCTGCAGGCGAGGGATGTGGTGTTCGGTCATCGCCGGGTCTCCTTCACGATTCGGTCAGGACGATGGGGATGGTCAGATGCCGGGCCAGCGGCGGGACAGCCGCCAACCGAACCGCTTGAAACCGGGACGCGGGATGGATCGGCCGGATGGTCTCCCACACCTCCTCCACGTCCTGGCCACGCGCAGGGGGTTCTTGAGGTGTGGGGAGGCCCGGCTCAGGAGGCGGGGTGGTAGCCATCGTGGCGTCCTTCCTTCGGATCGGCGGCGGGGTGGAGATCGGGTCGGATGATCGGCGCGGTTCTGCGGAGCCTGGTGATGCCGAGGATCTGTTCGGCTTCTGCTGGGCTGGCCATGCCTCTCATCCGTTCGGGTCCCCAGCGTCGCAACGCCCACAGGGCGGCGGTGATGGTCGCGGCGAGGATGAGGATCTCGGTGGTGATGATCCAGCCGTAGACCGCGCCCGGTTCGGCCGCCGCACCGTGAGTGGTGATCCCGGCGGTGGGGTCGCCGGCGAGGACGCGGGGCAGGCTGGCGAACAGCGCTCTGCCGGCGGGCCAGGTCCAGCCGGCGCCGGCGAGCCAGTTGGCGGCGCCTCGTCCGAGGTGGACGCCGAGGCAGGCGAGCAGCAGCCAGGTGGTGAGGACGCCGACGGGGATCTCCCAGGTCAACGGGTAGGGGTCGCGGCGGCGGCCGGCTTGGGCGACGGTCATCTAGTGTCACCTCCCGTGGCGTAGAAGCTGACGTGGACGTGGTTGCTGTGGGCCAGGGTCGGGTTTGAGTTGCCGTAGGGGTGCCGATAGGCGCGCCAGGCGTTGCCGACGGACGGGTTCCACTTGCGGGCGTCCCAGATGACGTACTTCACGCCCAGCTCTCTTGCGTGAGCCTGGACCCATCGGGCGACCCGCCACCCATAAGCGTTCCCGGCACGGCTACCCCACTTCGGGACCATGAAGTCAACCGCGCGCCCGGTGCAATGGTCGGAGAAGCTGCATGTGGTTGACGAGCTGGCCCGTAGTCCGCCCATGCTGGTGATCGCGGGGAACGCCTGCTTCACGCAGCGCAGCCCGCGCGCAGCGGCGGCCCGCAGGCCGTGTTCGGCCGCCGATCCCGATGGTGGGCAGGAGCCGTCGTGTCCGGGAATGTCACCGCCGAGCCCGAAGCAGTCGGACGGGTCGCCGGCGTCGACCACCGCGCCGGCCTTGCCGGTGTAGCTCCAGGCGTAGAACAGCACGTCGTTGCGGTAGGAGACGGAGCGGTTGTAGGCCCACAGGGCGCGGATCACCCCGGCCGGTCCGGTGCGGATGCCGGAGTGGACCAGGTAGTTCGCTGCCGAAGCCACCGAGTCGGCGTCGCTGTGGATGTTGCGGCGGCCGTCCCGGTCGCCGTCCACGCCGTAGGCGGCGAAGGTGCCAGGCATGAACTGCATCAGGCCTTGCGCGCCGGCGCTGGAGGTGTGGTTGTTGCGGCCGTGCCGGGTCTCGGCCATCCCGATCCCGGCGAGCAGTTCCCACGACACCCGGTACCGGTTCGCCGCGGTCACGTAGAGCGCCTTGATCCGGGCCGGGATCTGCTGCGCGGGGCTGGTCAGCGACTGGTGACGGGGCGTCCCCCATTTCGGCAGGGCGAACTGTCCGGAGGTCGCGGTGAGCGTTGCGGTGGTGGTGTCGGTTTCGTAGGCGCTGCACGGGTCGAGCCGGATCTGCTCGGCGACGGCGGGGGCGACGACGACAGTGGCCATGGTGAGGATCCCGATCGGTACCGCACCGAACACGACCAGGCCGAGGGCGATCACTCCGAGTGCCCACTTCATGGCTGACCGGCTGTTTCTATGAACTCAGGTTCGTTGACCTGAATCGGGACGGGATTCTGCGTTTGAGCTGGTGGCGTCGGATGGTTGGACCGGTGCAGTACTTGTGATGATGCGTCAGTTAGAGTGACGGTCTTGTCGTAGCGTTGACGCATGGTCGCTCCGGTTGAGGATGATGGGTGATGGCCCTGGTTGCCCTGCCGGGTGGGGGCGCCGCCGTTGGGCTCTCCAGCGCGGGGGCGGTCGAGGACTTCGAGCAGGAGATCGTCGACGAGTACGCCTTGTCGATGGCCGCAGCCGGGCTGAACGATGACTACATCCGCAGCACGCGGTCGGTGGTGATCGAGTTCACACGAACGTTGACCCGGGTCCACCTATGCCGGGCTTGGGACCGTACCTGCGGACGGTGCGCTTTCTCGTTGCTCATCTCTGGCGCTTTTCGATCGGCTGCACCGTCGCTTGGTGTCCCAGGCGAGGGAAGCTCAACCCGGCGTCAAACAACAACGTCGCGTGGTCGTCCTGGCTGGCCCTCCTGGAGCCGGGAAGAGCGGGATACGGGGGAAGGTCCTTTTAGGAGAGCTAGGCGACTTCCTTGTCATCGATGCCGACGACTTCAAGAGCAGCCTCCTGCGGGAAGCGCAAGCGGATGGCAGCTACGACTCGTGGTTGATGCCGGCAAAAGTGCGCGAGCTGACGGAGGATGGGCACAGGTGAGTATTTGACCGTCTGAGCGCCGTTGGTTCTCGCGTTAGGGCGCCACTGGATATTGCCTCTGGGCGCCGGGGTGTGGTGCCGGTGAGCGCCACCGGTGGTCCGGGCGACGCTCACCGGCTGTGGGTTATGCGGTGGCGGTGTGTT
>DGBM01000292.1:0-211 GCA_002384765.1 Demequinaceae bacterium UBA4004 | reverse complement strand
GAGGAGCCATTCGTCGATCACGAGCAGCGTGAACGCGGCGTACTTGCGGAGGAACTTCTCCTTCCCGGCGGACCGATCCCTAGCTGAGGCCCAGGCCTCTTCGAGGTCGGGCATGCGAATGTAGTGCGCCCGATACCGGTGCTGGCAGGCCTGTTTCGCCAGCGCGGAGCCGAGATACGACTTCCCAGATCCGGTGAAGCCTTGGAACACG
>DGBM01000249.1:2924-3928 GCA_002384765.1 Demequinaceae bacterium UBA4004 | reverse complement strand
GCGCAGGTTCTGCGCGTGGGCGTGCCCCTGCGAGCCGTAACCGACGATCGCAACCTTCATGCCCTGGACGATCGAGAGATCGGCGTCCTTTTCGTAGAACAGCTCAGCCATGGTGGTGTGTCTTCTCCTTGGGTTGTGTGGCTAAAAACTAGTGCCTGTCAGGCAATGACGCGGTCGAACGCGCGCTCCGTGATAGAACGGGCACCCCGGCCGATGGCCACGGTGCCTGACTGGACGATTTCGCGCAGGTCGTGCTGCGCGAGGGCCGCCAGCAACGCTTCAAGCTTGTCGGGGTTGCCGATCGCCTCGATCACGAGCGAATCGGGCGCCACGTCCACGACGTGGGCGCGGAACAGGTCGACGACCTGGAGCACTTCCGCACGTTGGCGCGAGTCGCAACGCACTTTGACCAGCAACAGCTCGCGCTGCACGGACTTCACCGCGTCAAGTTCCACAATCTTGAGCACGTGCACCAGCTTGTTAAGCTGCTTGGTGACCTGCTCGAGCGGCAAATCCTCCACGTCAACCACCACGGTGATGCGCGAGATCTCGGGATGCTCGGTGGGGCCCACCGCAAGCGAGTGGATGTTGAAAGCGCGCCGCGAGAACAGTCCCGCCACGCGTGCAAGCACGCCTGGCTTGTTCTCCACCAGCACGGACAGAGTGTGCTTCTTGCTCACGGTTACGCCTCCTCGCGGTCCCACTCGGGGGCAACGCCCCGCGCGTACTGAATTTCGTCGTTGCTGACGCCCGCATTGACCATCGGCCACACCATCGCGTCCTTGGAGACCGTGAAGTCGACCACGACAGGCTGGTCGTCAACCTCGTTGGCACGCTTGATGGTCGCGTCCACGTCCGCATCGGACTCACACCGGAGCCCCACGCAGCCCATCGATTCGGCCAACTTCACAAAGTCGGGGACCCGGCGGGTGCCGTGGCCGGTGTGCAGGTCGGTGTGGGAGTAGCGCGAGTTGTAGAAAAGCGTCTGCCACTGGCGCACCATG
>DGBM01000249.1:0-2874 GCA_002384765.1 Demequinaceae bacterium UBA4004 | reverse complement strand
GCCCAGGCCGCCCGAGTTGATCCACGTGTTGGGTCGCTCGTACTTGATGAACTGGCTGGCCCACATCTGATGCTGGCCCACGCCGGACGTGAAGATGGTCGACTGCGGGTCGTTGAGCGCGCCCAGCCGCTGGATCACGTGCTGCGGGCTCGACAGGCCGTCTTGCGTGGCCGCGTAGCCGAGCGGGTACGTCGCGCGCCAGTCGTTGATCTGCAGCCACCAGGCCTCAAGGTCCGGCCTTCCGTGCTTGCGTTGCTCCTCCTGGAGTGCCGGCACCAGGTCGTGCAGCACGTCCTTCAGGTCGCCCACGATCGGCACGTCCACGGCACGGTTCTTGCCGATCTCCGCCGGGTCGATGTCGGCGTGAACCACGGTCGCGTGCGGCGCGAAGCTGTCCAGCTTTCCCGTCACGCGGTCGTCGAAGCGGGCACCCAGGGACACCACGAGGTCGGCCTTCTGCAGGGCGGCCACCGCGGGAACGGTGCCGTGCATTCCGGGCATGCCCAGGTGCTGCGGGTGGCTGTCGGGCAGGGCGCCGCGCGCCATCAGCGTGGTCACGACGGCCGCGCCGGACAGGTCGGCCAGCTGACGCAGCCCTTCCGATGCCCCCGCGCGAATGATGCCGCCGCCCACGTACAGCACGGGCCTGCGGGAGGTGGCGAGCAGGCGCGCCGCCTCTTGGACGGTCTTGGCGTGTGGCTTGGCGCCGGAGTTGAAGCCGGGCAGTTCCACGCGGTCGGGCCAGGTGAAGACGGAACTCGACTGCATCGCGGACTTGGCGATGTCGACGAGCACCGGTCCCGGGCGGCCGTGGCTCGCGATGTAGAAGGCCTGCGCGATGGCGGGGCCGATGTCGGCCGGGTCTTTGATCAGCATGTTGTGCTTGGTGATGGGCGCCGTAATGCCCACGATGTCAGCCTCTTGGAAGGCATCCGTGCCGATCAGCGAGGCCCCCACCTGGCCGGTGATGGCGACCATCGGGATCGAGTCCATGTTGGCATCGGCGATGGGCGTCACGAGGTTGGTGGCGCCCGGGCCGGAGGTGACGATGCACGCGCCCACCCTGCCGGTGGCGTGGGCGTAGCCCTGGGCCGCGTGGCCGGCACCCTGCTCATGCCGCGTGAGGATGTGGCGCAAGACCGTGGAATCCATCAGCGGGTCATAGGCCGGGAGGATCGCGCCGCCCGGGATGCCGAAGATGTCGGTCACCCCCGAGAGCTCAAGCGAACGGATCAGGGCTTGTGCTCCCGTCATCGTCTCGCCGGAACCCGTGACCGCGCGCGGGTCCGCGGGCCGAGGTGCGGTGGTCGCCTGGGGCCGCTGGGGCGCCTGAGGCTTGGCCTGCGCCTGAGTCATGTCACTCCCATGTGTCTCAACGTTGACGAAACTTTGTTGCCGTCGCCTCGCATGAAAAAACCCCTCGGACCTGTGGCGGACCTCGGGGAAGCGCGCGGACGATGCCGTGGAACGGGACCTTAGGAGTCCGCGCGCCTGGTAACTCGTACAAGCTGGTGTCGCATGCGTTGACTGTACGCCCGGGCTTGAGCGAATGTCCACTTCATCAACGCTAATCTCACATAGTGGTTTACCGTCTCGCATAATGGGACACCGTCCCGCTCCCCGACATCACGCAGATGGATCCGCAGGCTGAGCACACCGCCTGTCAACTGCGCCCGGCTCCCCTTAACTGAGCACCGCACCCTTGGAGGCGGAACCCACCAGCTTCTGGTACTTGCCCAGCACTCCGGTGGTGAAGCGCGCGGGAATCGGGACCCAACCCACCTTGCGCGCCTCCAACTCGGCGTCGTCCACCAGCAGTTCGAGCGTGCCGTTCGCCACGTCCAGCGTGATCCTGTCACCGTCCTTCACGAATGCGATCGGCCCGCCATCCACCGCCTCGGGGGCGATGTGACCCACGCACAGGCCGGTGGTGCCGCCGGAGAAGCGGCCGTCCGTGATGAGCAGCACATCCTTGCCCAGTCCCGCACCCTTGATGGCGGCCGTGATGGCGAGCATCTCTCGCATGCCGGGTCCGCCCTTGGGGCCCTCGTAGCGGATCACGACGCAGTCGCCGGCCGTGATCGTGCCGTTCTCCAGCGCGTCGAGCGCGGCGCGCTCGCGGTCAAACACGCGCGCCGTGGCCTCGAAGACGTCGTTGTCGAAGCCCGCCGACTTCACGACGGCGCCGTCGGGGGCCAGCGAGCCCTTGAGGATCGTGATGCCGCCGGACTTGTGGATCGGGTTGTTGAGCGCGCGCACCACACGGCCGTCGATCTTTTCCGGCTTGAGGTCCTCCATGTTTTGGGCGAGGGTCTTTCCCGTGACGGTCATGACGTCGCCGTTCATCAGGCCGACGCCCAGCAGCGTGTTCATCACGGCCGGCACTCCGCCGACGCGGTCCACGTCGTTCATGACGAATTGGCCGAACGGCTTGAGGTCGCCCAGGTGCGGGACGTCCTTGGCGATGCGTGCGAAGTCGTCGAGCGTGAGGTCGACGTCGGCCTCGTTCGCGATGGCGAGCAGGTGCAGCACCGCGTTGGTCGAGCCGCCGAACGCCATCACCACGGCGATCGCGTTCTCGAAGGCCGGCTTGGTCATGATGTCGCGCGCCGTGATTCCTTGGCGCAACATGTTCACCACGGCCTCGCCGGACTTGTGCGCGTAGTAGTCGCGGCGACGGTCGGGGCTGGGCGGCGACGCCGAGCCGGGGATCGACATGCCCAGGGCCTCGCCGACGGAGGCCATCGTGTTGGCCGTGTACATTCCGCCGCAGGCGCCCTCGCCCGGGCAGATCGCCTTTTCGATCGTGAGTCGGTCCTCTTCCGACATGAGCCCCGCGTTGCACGCACCCACGGCCTCGAAGGCGTCGATGAT
>DGBM01000047.1:9586-12673 GCA_002384765.1 Demequinaceae bacterium UBA4004 | reverse complement strand
TTCAAGCAGGCCGAGTTCGACATCATGTACGGATTCGGTATCTCCAAGGAGGGCGGCATCATCGACATGGGCGTCGAACACGGCTTCGTCAAGAAGTCCGGTGCTTGGTACACGTACGAGGGCGATCAGTTGGGACAGGGCAAGGAAAACTCCCGCCAGTTCCTGAAGGACAACCCGGCGCTGCGCGACGAGATCGAGAAGAAGATCAAGGATAAGTTGGGCGTGGGCGCTCCGCTCCCGATCGACGCCATCGCGATCGACATCGAGGCGGACGCCAAGGCCCTCGAAGCCGCTCTGGCCAAGGAGAAGTCCTCCCTCTAGGAGGCCCTCTCCCCACGTCACGTCATGACTCCGCGCGCTCGGCGGGAAGCCCCCACGACGGCTCCTCCCGCCGAGCGCGCGCGCGAGTTAGCGCTGAGCATCCTGACGCGGGCACCGCGCAGTTCGGCAGACCTCCGCGCCCGGCTTGTCGCCAAAGAGGTGGCGCCCGAGGTGGCGGACGAGGTCATCGAGCGCTATATCGAGGTGGGTCTCCTCGACGACGCAAGCCTCGCCGCGACGATCGCGCGCACGCGTCACGCCGAACGAGGGCTGGCACCCCGCGCCATTGTTCAGGAACTCCGCCGCAAAGGCTTTGAAGAGGACCACATTCGCGCGGCGCTCGAGCCGCTCACCGCCGACGTTGAAGCGGACACGGCTCGCCAACTCGCCACCAAGCGATGGATCCGTGAGTCGCATGCGGAGACGGAGGCGCGCGTGCGCCGCACCGTGTCGCACCTCGCGCGCAAGGGTTACTCCACCTCGCTCGCCTTTGCGCTCGTGCGAGACTTGCAACGTGCCGATAGTGAGGCTGAGGGCTAACAGAAGGGAGCGTCGTGCAGACCATCGCAACCATTGCGACTCTCCTGTTGTTGCTGGCGTCCCTCTTGGTGGTCAATCGCGCCCGCAAGGAGGCTCAGGGGGAGCGAGAGTCGGCGCGTGTCGAGATCGAGTCGATGCGTGAGGACGCGCGAGCCCAGCTGGCAGATGCGCAACGGCGCGAAGAACGCGTGGCGCTCACGGAACGCCGCGTGGCCGAGGACCAGCGCAACGCACAGGCGTACGCGCGCGGGCTCGAAGAGCGCGCCATGGTGGTGTCCCGCGAAGAGAAGCGACTGGCCAACGAGCATGAGCGACTTACCGTCGAGCACAACGAGAGGCTCGCGGAGATCGCGGACCTGAGCCCGAGCGAGGCCCGAAAAGAACTGATCGCCCGAATGCGGGCCTCCGCCGAATCGGAAGTCGCACAGGAGGCCCACCGACGCATCAAGAGGGCCCGAAGTGAGGCGGAACGCGAAGCCCAGCAGATCCTCTTGTCCGCAATGCAGAAGCAGGCCGCAGCTACCAGCGCGCAGGGAGCCGTGACCCGCATCGAGTTGCCGTCGGAGGAGATGAAGGGCCGCATTATCGGGCGCGAGGGCCGCAACATCCGCGCATTCGAGGCGCTCACCGGAGTCAACGTGATCGTGGACGAGGGCGTGGACGC
This sequence comes from Demequinaceae bacterium UBA4004, assembly GCA_002384765.1. The sequence goes on along the minus strand of DGBM01000047.1, from coordinate 11,148 downwards.
CGTTCAACTGTCCTCGTTTGACGTGGAGCGTCGCGAGGTTGCCGAGGTGACCCTGCGCGCGCTGATCGACGACGGCCGCATCCAGCCGCAACGCGTGGAGGCGGCCTATGCCAAGGCCTTGGCCGACGCTCCGCGACGCTCGATGAACGCCGCCCTCGACGCCGTGGAAGAGGCGGGCGTTTCCGGTGTGCCACACAGCATTCTGGAACTCGTGGGCGCACTGAGGTTGCGCACGTCCTATAACCAGAACGTGCTCGCACACCTGGTCGAGTCCGCGAACCTCGCTGCGGCAATCGCGCAGATGGTCGGCGCCAACGTGGAACTGGCGCGGCGCGCGGCATTCCTGCACGACATCGGCAAGGCGATGACGGGTCACCATGAGGGCACCCACGCTCTGCTGGGGGCACGCGCGGCGCACGAGGCCGGGGAGGCGCCCGACGTGGTCAACGCGATCGAGGCCCACCACGACGAGGTGCCCCAGCAGACCATCGAGGCCGTGATCGTGCAGGTCGCGGACGCCGTCTCGGCCTCACGCCCGGGCGCCCGCCGTGACGACGTCGATTCGTACGTCGAGCGCATGGAGTCGCTGGAGAAGTTGGTCGCGGAGCACGAGGGCGTGGCCCACGTGTACGCCATGGCCTCCGGTCGCGAATTGCGCGTCGCCGTCGAGCCGAGCGTGGTCGATGACGACGGCGCCACGCAACTTGCACGTACCATTGCTGAGCACATCGAGAGAGACTTCAGCTTCGCTGGGGAGATCAAGGTGACGGTGATCCGCGAGACTCGCGCGGACTTCGTCGCCGGACAGGCATAACAGCAATGCGGACCTACGTCGTCAAGACGCTCGGCTGCCAGATGAACGTGCACGACTCTGAGCACATGGCCGGGCTGCTCGAAACCGCCGGCTACAGCGCGGCCCCCGCGGGGTCCGAGGACGCCGACGTGGTGGTCATCAACACCTGTGCGGTGCGCGAAAACGCGGCCAACAAGCTCTACGGCAACCTGGGCTATCTCGCGTCCGTGAAACGCAAGCGTCCGGACATGCAGATTGCCGTGGGCGGCTGCCTGGCTCAGAAGGACCGCGGGGACATCGTCACCAAGGCCCCTTGGGTGGATGTCGTCTTCGGAACCCACAACATCGACGTGCTGCCCGCGATGCTCGAGCGCGCCCGCCATAACGAGGCCGCCCAAGTCGAGATCGAGGAGTCCCTCAAGGTCTTCCCGTCCACGCTGCCGAGCCGCCGCGACTCGCACTCCGCCGGATGGGTGTCCATCTCGGTAGGCTGCAACAACACGTGCACCTTCTGCATCGTCCCGTCATTGCGCGGCAAGGAGCGCGACCGCAGGCCGGGGGAGATTCTGGCCGAGGTCGAGGCTCTGGTGGCACAGGGCGTCATCGAGGTGACCCTGCTGGGCCAGAATGTCAACTCGTACGGGGTCGAGTTTGGCGACCGCGGCGCATTCGCCAAGCTGCTGCGTGCCTGCGGTCAGATCGAGGGCTTGGAACGCGTGCGCTTCACATCGCCCCACCCGGCGGCCTTCACCGACGACGTCATCGCCGC
>DGBM01000047.1:6199-9560 GCA_002384765.1 Demequinaceae bacterium UBA4004 | reverse complement strand
ACCGACATCATCGTGGGCTTCCCCGGAGAGACCGAGGAGGACTTCCTCGAGACGATGCGAGTGGTGGAGCAGTCCCGCTTCACCAGCGCATTCACCTTCCAGTACAGCCCGCGGCCCGGCACGCCGGCGTTTGAGCGCGAGCCGCTGCCCAAGGAGGTGGTTCAGGAGCGCTTCGAGCGACTGCTCGCGCTTCAAGACGAGGTCTCGCTGCGCGACGCGCAGGCTCAGGAGGGCCTCGTGGTGGAACTGCTGGTGCTCGATGGCGGCGGCCGCAAGGGCAAGGGCAAGGGTGACGGCGAGCGGCTGAGCGGCCGCGAGCCGGGCAACCGCCTGGTGCACTTTGGCGTGCCCCAGGGGGCCGATGTGCCGCGCCCGGGCGACATGGTGACGGTGCGCATCTCGCACGGCGCTCCGTACCACCTCATTGCCGACGGCCCCGATGCCGCTTCCGCCTACTCGGTGCGCCGCACCCGCGCCGGTGATGCGTGGGACGCCGCCTCAAACCCGGACCACGAACACGACTCGTGCGGCACATCCTCACCGGGCGGTCCTGTGGGCCTCGGCCTTCCTCAGGTGAGGGTCGCGTCCGCGTGACCCGGCCGATCGTCGCGATCGTCGGCGCGACGGCCACCGGGAAGTCGGCCGTCGGCCTCGCGTTGGCACATCTGCTGGGCGCGGACGACGCTCCTGGCGCCGAGATCGTCAATGCGGACTCGATGCAGTTCTACCGGGGCATGGACATCGGCACGGCCAAGCTGCCGGTCGATGAGCGGCGGGGGGTGGCGCACCACCAGCTCGACACGCTAGACGTCATCGAGGACGCGTCGGTGGCTCACTTTCAGGAGTCGGCGCGCGCGGATATCGCGGCAATTCACGGGCGTGGGTTGCGCACGGTCGTGGTGGGCGGCTCGGGACTGTACTTGAGGGCGCTGTTGGACCGCTTCGACTTCCCGGGCACGGACCCTCAAGTGCGCGCCCGTCTGGAGGCCCGCGTCGTGGCCGAGGGCCCAGGCATCCTGCACCGGGAACTCGCTGCACTGGACCCGCGGGCCGCCGCCAAGATCCACCCCCGCAATGCCAAGCGCATCGTCCGGGCGCTGGAGATCATCGAGGTGGCGGGCGACTACACGAGCTCGTTGCCGCGCCACGAATACGAGTCTCCGGCCATTCAGATTGCCCTGGAGTTGCCGTACGAGGCGCTCGACGAGCGGATCGCGGCGCGCGTGGACCGCATGTGGGCCGACGGCCTCGTGGACGAGGTGAAATGCCTGGTAAACGGGGGCCTGCGCGAGGGTGTGACGGCCCGCCGCGCGGTCGGCTACGCGGAGACCCTGGCGCACCTGGACGGCGAATTGGACGGGGTCGAGGCGCGTGAACTGATCAAGCGCAACACGCGCCGCTTGGCACGCAAGCAGGACCGCTGGTTTCGGCCCGACCCGCGCGTGCACTGGATTCCCGCGCCCGCAGACGAGGCCGACGTGGAACGCGCCGCGCGCGACGCCCTCGCGTTGGTGCGTACGCTTGAGCCATGACCACGTTGAGGTTCACCAAGGGGCACGGGACCCAGAACGACTTCGTGCTGCTCTTTGACGAGCGTGGCGAGATCGACCTTACGCCGGACCTGGTCACGTTCCTGTGCGACCGCAGGGCGGGCATCGGCGCGGACGGCGTGATCCGCGCCGTGCGGTCGGGATCGCTCGCGGCGGGAGCGGGGTACGACCCGGCGACATGGTTCATGGACTACTGGAATGCCGACGGATCCGTGTCGGAGATGTGCGGAAACGGGGCGCGCGTGTTCGGCGCTTTCCTGGAGCGCGACGCTGGCGTGGACGCACGCGGCGGCATCACCGTCGGCACCCGTGGAGGGGCCCGCACGGTGACATCCCTGGGAGACGGCCGCTACTCCGTCGGCATGGGTACGTGGGCACTGGGCAAGACGCGCGACGGCTTTGACGCCGAGGTGGAAGCGCGAGGCCTCACCCCGCCGCGCCCTGCGCTCAGCGTGGATGTGGGCAACCCGCACCACGTGGTCGCGCTCGCGTCGCCCGAGGAGTTGGAGGCTCTGGACCTGAGCTCGGCGCCGCGAGTGAGCCCGCGCCCAGAACATGGCTCCAATGTGGAGTTCGCGGTCGCACTGGGCGGCGAGATGGTGGGCGACGAACCCCACGGGCGCGTGCGGATGCGCGTTCACGAGCGCGGCTCGGGGGAGACGATGTCGTGCGGCACGGGCGCTTGTGCGGTAGCCCTTGCGGTCCGCTCATGGGCGGGCCCAGGTGCGCCCAACGTGTGGGACATCGAGGTCCCCGGCGGCATGGTGACCGTGCGCATCCAAGAGGACCGCACCGTGCTCGAGGGTCCGGCCGTGCTGGTGGCCGATGGAGAGGTGGACGTCTCTGCGGTGCTCCACCCGGTCACGTCGGGATAGGCCCGCACGCGACCGGACCGGTGGCGCGCGGGTGGCGAGCTACGACGGTGGGGCGGTCAGCGTCAGCACCCTGAATCCTTTGGACGACCGCACCTTGCGGACCTCGCCCCACGGCGCCCCGGCATCGTCCGTCTGGTCCGCAATCCAGCGGGCCAGCGAGTCGGCGCCCAGGTTCTTCTGCACCACCAGCCATGCCTCGCCGCCAGGCACCAGTCGCGGCAGCCACGCGGCCAGCAGCTCGTGCAAAGCAGCCTTGCCGATGCGGANNGGGCGGGTTGGACCAGATCGCGTCGAAGCGCGCCTCGGCGGGTACGTCTTCGGCGGTCACCACGGAAATGGGAGCCAGGTCCGGCGCCGACCCCTTCACGCGGGCCACGTTGAGGCGCAGCAGGTCCATGGCGCGCTCGTTGACGTCCAGCGCGGTCACGCGAGCACCTGGTTCGCGCAGCGCCGCCGTGAGCGCGATGGGACCCCAGCCGCAGCCCAGGTCCAGCACCTCGCCCGCCGGGGGAGCGCCCACGGTGTCGAGCAGCACCGTCGTGCCCAGGTCCACGTGGCCGGGCGAGAACACACCGGGGGCGGTCTCCAGCGCGAAGGTACGGCCGTCGAGCGTCACACTGATCTGGCGCCGCTCATCGGCCGATGCGGGCTTCGCCGAGAAATAGTGCTCCACGGCAAGAAGCGTAGTGCGCGCCCCTGGGCCGTCGGCCCCAATGAGACACTAGGTACCTCATGAAAGAACCCTTGGACGAGTCCACCGACGCCGCGCCGTCGCCCACCTCGGTCGAATCGGTGATCGACCGGGTGCTGTCGCGCGCCGGCACGGCCGTGAGCGCGCGCGAGACCGGGCGCACCGACTACGACGGCGACCAGTTTGAGCGCGAGCAGCGCGAGGGCCTCAGGCGGGTCGGAAGCCTGTCCACCGAGCTCGAGGAC
>DGBM01000047.1:0-6129 GCA_002384765.1 Demequinaceae bacterium UBA4004 | reverse complement strand
CGCGCGCTGGAGGACGTGGTCAAGGTCAAGGTCATCGACCGCACCGCCCTGATCCTCGACATCTTCGCCCAGCACGCCAAGTCCAAGGAGGGCAAGGCGCAGGTCGAGTTGGCCCAGCTCGAATACCTGCTCCCGCGCCTGCGCGGTTGGGGTGAGTCGATGTCCCGCCAGGCCGGCGGCCAGGTGGGCGGCGCCGCGGCCGGCATGGGCTCACGCGGGCCAGGCGAGACCAAGATCGAGCTCGATCGCCGCCGCATCCACACCCGCATGGCGATCCTGCGCCGCCAGATCAAGGCGATGGAGCCCGCGCGTAACGTGCGCCGCGGTAACCGGCTGGCCATGCCCAACGTCGCGATCGTCGGCTACACCAACGCGGGGAAGTCGTCGCTGCTCAATCGGATCACGGGTGCGGGCGTGCTGGTGCACAACTCGCTGTTCGCCACGCTGGACCCCACGGTGCGCCGCGCGCACACGCCCGACGGCCGCGACATCACGGTGTCCGACACGGTGGGGTTCGTGAAGGACCTGCCGCACCAACTGGTGGCCGCGTTCCAGTCCACGCTCGAGGAGGTCGCGCACGCGGACCTCGTGCTGCACGTGGTCGACGCGGCCCACCCCGATCCAGAGGGCCAGATCACTGCCGTCCGCACCGTCCTGGCCGACGTCCCGGGTGCCGACAAGGTGGCCGAGTTGCTCGTCTTCAACAAGGTCGATGCCGCGGACCAGGAAACGTTGCTGCGTTTGCGCGGCCGCCGCGAGCCGAGCATCGAGGTCTCGGCGCTCACCGGTCAGGGCATCGACGATCTCCTCGAAAGGATCGGCCACATGCTGCCGCGCCCGCCCGTGCGCGTGGACGTCACCCTGCCGTTCGCACGCGGCGACCTCGTCAACGAGGCGCACCGCGAGGGCGAGGTGCTGAGCGAGAACCACGCGGGCGACGGGTACCACCTGGTGGCTGATGTCTCCGACGCGCTCGCGGCGCGCATTCGCGAGGCCGCTTCGGCCGCCTCGTGACGCCTGCGAAGGGCGCGGCCGACGCCGGAGCCGCCGAGCTTCTCGCGGGCGTCGTTGCGGCCATGGGCGGGGAACGCCGCGAGGGCCAAGAGGCGATGGCGGAGGCCGTCGAGACGGCGCTCGCGGGAGGCGAACACCTGTTGGTCCAGGCAGGCACCGGAACGGGAAAATCCCTGGCGTATCTGGTGCCCGCCGTAGCGCGCGCCGTGCACGCAGACGAGCGCATCGTCGTTTCCACCGCCACTCTGGCCCTGCAGCGCCAGGTGTACTCGAAGGACCTGCCCGCCGTGATCGACGCACTGGAACCCGCCCTGGGAACGCGCGCCCGCTCGGCACTGTTCAAGGGCCGCAGCAACTACCTGTGCGTGCACAAGATGTCCGGCGGTTACGAGGGCGGCGAGGACGACGACGGCGCGCTCCCGCTGGGGCCGACGTCCGACCTGGGCCGCGAGGTGGTGCGGCTCAATGCGTGGGCGGAAGAGACCGACACGGGGGACAGGGATGACCTTGTTCCGGGTGTCAGCGGGCGCGCGTGGGCGCAGGTGTCCGTCACCGGGCGTGAATGCCTGGAGAGCACGTGCCCCATGGCGTCCGAATGCTTCTCGCAGCGAGCGCGTGAGCAGGCCGCCCGCGCGCATATCGTGGTCACCAACCACGCGGTGCTGGGCGTGCAGGCCACCAGCCACGACATCCTTGGNNCTCGAGGCCGGCGCACGGGCCGTCGAGACCGCCTTGGCCGCGGAAACCGTGGGGCGGCTGCGCCTGGGTCCCTCGGAGGAACTCGCGGCCGCCATCGAGCTTGTCCGCTCCGGGGCCCGCGACGCCCTCAGCGCCGTCGCCAAGATCACCAAGGAGTCCGGCGGCGCCCGCGAGGCCGGTGCCGGGGCCAAGATGGCCCAGGCCGCCCTGGCCGACGTGGTGGACGTGTGCGAGGAGCTCCAGGCAGACCCCGGCCACTACGTGGTCTGGCTTGCCCCCGCGGACGGCGACTACGACGCGACCACGCCCGACCGCATCCTGGCGGCCCCGCTTGACGTGGCGTCCGTCATCGGCGACCGGCTGGTGGGGGACAAGCCCTCGGTGTTCACGTCCGCGACGCTTGCGCTGGGAGGCGGTTTCGAGACCGTCGCGCGCCACCTGGGCGTGCATGAGCCCGTCACGCTCGACGCCGGCAGCCCCTTCGACTATGCGACGCAGGGCATCCTGTACGTCGCGTCGCAGCTGCCGCGACCGGGCATGGGCGGAATCTCGCCCGAGGCGCTGGACGAGCTCGAGGCGCTCATCAGCGCCGCCGGCGGCCGGACGCTCGGCCTGTTCTCCTCGCATCGGGCAGCGTTGGCCGCCGCGGAGGCCATGCGGGAACGACTGGACGTCCCCGTGCTGTACCAGAAGGACGACCAGGTCTCCACGCTGGTACGCCAGTTCCGGGAGGACCCGCGCACGTGCCTCTTCGGCTCGACCACGCTGTGGCAGGGAGTGGATGTACCGGGGGCAACGGCGAGTCTGGTGGTCATCGATCGGATTCCTTTCCCGCGCCCTGACGAGCCGATCTCGCAGGCCCGCACGGAGGCGGTGGGGCGCGCTGGAGGCAACGGCTTCTTGGCGGTGAGCGCCACGCACGCGGCGCTGCTGCTGGCCCAGGGAGCGGGTCGACTGATCCGGAACGGGACGGACAAGGGGGTGGTGGCCGTGCTTGACCCGCGCCTGGCCACGGCCGGCTACCGAGGTTTTCTCACACGTTCCCTTCCGCCGATGTGGGTGACCACGGATCGGGAGGCCGCTTTGGGTGCCCTGCGTCGCTTGGACGCGGAGGCATCTCGTACCCTTGAGCCGGAGGTGGCCGAACGATGACCAGTGTTGATGCCGGCGGCGGACAGACCGGCGGCGGACAATCCGAGGAATTCACGCGCGGACAGCTGGCGGAGCGGGCGCGCTTTGCCGAGTACCTTGCCCACTTTGAGAAGTCGAGTCGCGCCATGGCGGAGGCCGCCAAGAGCGATGATTCGCGGATCTACCAGACCACGATTGCCAACGCGATGCAGGCCATGGGCCAGGCCATCAAGGGCGGCTTCCACTGGCAGGATGGCTGGCGCTCGTCCTGAGTGACGGGGCCAGAGTTCCGGCGCACGCACCTGAGGGACGCCCCGGGCTACACCCGGCGCGCGGAACTCACTGCATGCCCGGGGCTACACCCGGCGCATCACCGACACCACCTTGCCCATGATGCGGGCGTGCGTGCCATCGATGGGCGTGTAGGCGGGGTTGTGGGGCATCAGCCACACCTGGCCGTCCTTGCGCCGGAGCGTCTTGACCGTGGCCTCGTCATCCAGCAACGCGGCCACGATGTCGCCGTTTTCGGCGGTATTCTGCCGCCGTACCACCACCCAGTCGCCGTCGCAGATCGCGGCGTCAATCATCGAGTCGCCGGACACGTTGAGCATGAACAGGTCACCGTCGCCCGTGAGCTGACGGGGGAGTGAGAAGACGTCTTCGACCTGCTGATCCGCGAGGATCGGCCCACCGGCGGCAATGCGGCCCACGAGCGGCACGTCTACCACGCGGTCATCGTCGGCGCCGTGAAGGCGAGGAGGCGCCGACGGGGTCTCTGCGACCTCTTCCGGCAGCACCACTTCGAGCGCGCGGGGACGATGCGGGTCTTGGCGCAAGTAGCCCTTGGTCTGAAGCGCAGTCAGCTGGTGCTTGACGGACGAACTGGAGGTGAGGCCCACCACGTCGCCAATCTCACGCATCGACGGCGGGTACCCGCGGGTGGCCACGGAGTCCCGGATCGCCTCGAGGATCCGTCGTTGACGATCCGTCACCTCGCCCCCCGGCAAGGGGAAATCGTGGATGATCGCGTCCTGCTCATCGCCTGACATGGGTGCCTCCCCGGCCGGTGTCCAGTGTCCCGGGCTCAATGTCAGACCCCGGTGGTCTTCTTGTTCTCGACGGTAGGGCACTGCGGCGAAGAAATCAAACATATGTTCGAGTGTTTCTTGCGGCGTGTCGGCCATACGTGCTAGAAATAGAACACACGTTCGACGAACACGTGTTCGAAGGAGGAACTGAGATGACGATCCGCATGGTGAACACCCCAGCAGTGCGGGTCCGCCGCTGGGTTGCCGCCACGGTGCTCGCCGCCGTCGCACTCCTCGTGGCTCCGCAGGCCTTCGCTCATGAATCCGGCGCCCCCGCCGCCACGGACACCTACGTCGTGGCGCAGGGGGAGACCCTGTGGTCCATCGCCCAGTCGATCACCCCGTTGGACCGCGACGTCCGCGACACGGTGGCGACGCTCAAGACCATGAACGTCATGGTCTCATCCGTGATTCACAGCGGCGACCAACTGATCGTCCCGATCTACGGATAGGGCGTTGTTCGCGCGGACGCCTCACAGCGCCGCGACGTGGGACAGTAGTGGCATGCATTGCCCATTTTGCAGGCACGCCGATTCTCGCGTGATCGATTCCCGCACGGCCGACGACGGTTCGGCGATCCGTCGTCGCCGCCAGTGCCCCAATTGCGGGCGTCGTTTCTCCACGGTGGAAACCTTCTCGCTGTCCGTGGTGAAGCGCTCCGGAGTGGTGGAGCCCTTCTTGCGCAGCAAGATCATCTCCGGCGTGCGCAAGGCATGCCAGGGACGCCCCGTGTCCGACGATGACCTCGCGCTCCTCGCGCAAAAGGTGGAGGAGTCGATTCGCGAGTCCGGGCAGGCGGAGATTGACGCGCTGGACATCGGACTCGCGATCCTGCCCCCGCTGAGGGAACTCGACGAAGTGGCGTTCCTGAGATTCGCGAGCGTCTACCAGGCCTTCGACTCCCTGGCGGACTTCGATCAAGCCATCGCCGAGCTGCGACGTGAGGACCAGGCCGGCGCGGTGACGTCAGAGGACGGCGCCGAGAACTCGGAGTAATGCGGGCGGGTGGATCACGAGGCCCACCCGCTGGTTAGCCGCGCTTGGGCTTCTTCGGTCCGGCCTTCTTGCCAGGACCCTTCACGCGCGGCTTGCCTCGACGTGAGGAACCCTCTGCAGCGGCCCTGGAGCCCTTACCGTCCTTGCTCTTCTTGGCGCGTGGCTTGCGTGGCGTACGGTTCGGATCGAAGTCGTCTCCAAAGCGCTTCTTGGCCTCGCTCTCCCGGGACGCAAACTCGCGTTCACGCCTTTCGGCGCGCGTCGGCTGAGCACCCCGACGCTTGTCCGCCGTGTCGGACCACCGTGTGGGTGCTCCCTCACCGGAAGGTCTGCGATCGCCCGTCGCGGGCCGCGAGTTCCCTGGCTGTCCGCCGCGGGAGCCGTCACGGGCGCCGCGCGGCGGTCGGGAGTCCTTCCACGCCGGTCGCGCATCATCGCGAGCGGGACGCTTGGTATCCCTCGCGGGCCACCGATCATCGTCAGACGGACGCTTGGCATCCCTGCTAGGACGCTGGGAATCGCGGTCAAGGGTCTTGCGCGGTGGCCGCTTGTCGTCGCGGTCGGGCCGGGACGCTGTGCGATCGTCGCGGTGCTTGGGCGCCCCGTAGGAAGCACGATCAGGGCTCTGACGGTGCGCGGTTGCCCCGCTGCGAGGGGGCTGTGTCGCCTCCGCCTCACGTCGCGCGAGCTGGCGTTCCCGTTCTGCCAAAGCCCGTTCGCGCTCGGCCAACTCGCGTTCGCGTGCGGCGATCTGGCCGCGTCCCTCAGAAGGCTCGTCGCGGCGTCCGGACGGGCGAGACGGGCGTCGCTCAACCCGTCCGCCCTGCCGGTCGCCACGGCCACCCTGTCGTTCGGGGCGACCCCGGCTCCCTCGTCGATCCGAGCGGGCAGGGGGGAGCGGTTCGTCGACGGGACCGCCGAAGGGCTCGCGGGCGCCGGTGAGTGAGTCGATGCGCTGCAGGGCCTTCGCGTCGATCGTGCGGAAGGACTCCTCCTCGGCGTCGATGTTCGCCTCACTGAGGATGCGCTGAACGGCGTGGTGTTGGTGGGGAAGCGACAGGAGGACGGCCAGGCCGTCGGCCCCGGCGCGCCCGGTGCGCCCTGCACGGTGGGTGTAGTCGCGATAGTCGGCGGGAGGGTCGATCTGTAGCACCAGGTCCACCGCGTCCACGTGGATGCCGCGCGCCGCGACGTCGGTGGC
>DGBM01000264.1:5801-9684 GCA_002384765.1 Demequinaceae bacterium UBA4004 | reverse complement strand
GAGCGGGTCAACCACGCGGCCCAGATAGCCGTCGCCCACCTCCACTGAGAGGACCTCGCCCGTGCGGTGCACGGCCTGGCCCTCCTCGATGCCGGTGAACTCGCCGAGCACCACCACGCCGATGGTGCGCACATCAAGGTTGAGCGCGAGTCCAAGCGAGCCGTCCTCAAAGCGCAGTAACTCGTTTGCCATCACCCCGGGAAGACCCTCGACCTGCGCGATGCCGTCGGACGCGAGGACCACAGTGCCGACCTCTTCGGTCTTGGTGCCCTGAGGCTCAAATGAGTTCACGTGAGCGTCGAGCGCGGCCCTGATCTCGTCGGGGCTGATCGTCAACTCGGCCATTTCATACTCTCCTGTCGATGCCGCTGGGAAAGCGGATGTCGTACGTCGGCTGTCAGCCGACAAGTCGTCGTCGTGCGTCGGCCAGGCGGGAGACGATCGTGCCGTCCACCACCTCGGAACCGACCTGGACCTTGATGCCGCCCAACACCTCGGGGTCGACGGCCACGTTCACCTGAATCTCGTGGCCGTACGCCTCCTTGAGGAGCCCGGCCAAGCGGGTGCGTTGCTCGGCGCTGAGCTCGACCGCGGCGGTCACGCGTGCGACGAGCCGCTCACGACGCTGTGCGGCGACCTGCACAAGTTCGCGGACCGCGCTCAGCAGGCGCGTGCTGCGGGGTGCTGCCACCTTCCGCTCAAGAAGAGCGAGGGTGGTGGGGCTCACCTTGGCGCCCATGACATCCCTGAGCAACGCCACCCGGTGTGCGGCCTCCGTGGAACGATCGCCCAGAGCGGTGAGCAGGCTGCGATGCGCCATCAGCTCGCGCTCGACCCGGAAGAGTTCTTCCTCCACCTGCTGCAGCGTGCCCTCAGCCTCGGAGTGCGCCAAGAGAGCAAGCGAACCCGCGTCTTCGATCGACTCGGCGAGGTCTGGCTCTTCCGACCATCGCGCTCTCGCGAAGTCGGCCACCACGGACCTCACGCGCTCGTCGAAGGAGGCAAACAACTGCTGGACCAGCTTCGCCTTGTGGTCGGCGGGCCGCGACGGATCCGTGAGCGCGCGACTGAGCGACCCCGAACGGTCAAGGCCGTCAACCACGGCGAACAGTTCGCTCGCGAGCTTGGTTCCGTCCTTGCCTGCCGCCGAGGCGACCGGGTCAAAGGCGCGGAGCACCACGTCACGAGCGCGCTGGCTGGTTCCCTTCATCGTCAGCTCTTCTCCTTGACCGAACTCTCGAGTTCGTCCAGGAAGCCGTCGATGAGGCGCTGCTGACGTGCGTCGTCGGCGAGGGATTCGCCCACGATGCGCGACGCAAGCTCCGTCGCAAGGGAGCCGATCTCCGCGCGCAACGACACCACCGCTTGCTGGCGCTCGGCGTCAATCTGCTTGCTGGAGGTCTCCGACACGCGCTGGGCGTCAAGAACGGCCTTCTCACGGCCGTCCGCGACAATCTGCGCGGCCTCATTGCGAGCGTCCTCACGAATCTTCGCGGCCTCCGTGCGGGCTTCACGCAACTGCGCCGTGTACTCCTCAAGAGCCGCGGCGGCCTCGGCCTGCGCCTGTTCCGCCTTCGAGATGCCGCCCTGAATCAGCTCTGCACGCTCGTCCAGCACCTTCTGCAACCGTGGCAGCAGCATGCGCTGGAAGACCACCACGATGGTGACGAAGATGACGAACGACCACAACAGGTCGTAGTTGGTGGGCAGGATCGGGTTGAAGGTGGCTTCACCCTCTTCCGCCGCGACGATCAAGGCACTCATTAGGCGAAGATGAATCCGGTCACCAGGCCGAGGAGTGCGAGCACCTCGACGAAGGCGACACCGAGGAACATCGTGGCGCGCAGCTGGCCGGATGCCTCAGGCTGACGGGCCATGCCCTCGATGGTCTTGCCGATCAGGATGCCAAGGCCGATGCCGGGGCCGACCGCGGCGAGGCCGTAGCCGATCGTCGAGATGTTGCCGGTGAGTTCGGCGAGGATGGTGGTATCCACAGTGTTTCCTTCCGTGTTGTGCGGCAGAAACCGCAACGTATTAGTGCTCGTCCTCGAGCGACAGATTGATGTAGACGGCGGACAAGATGGTGAAGACATAGGCCTGCAAGAGCGCCACGAAGATTTCGAACAGGGTAAACGCAAATCCGGATGCAAGCGAGATGACACTAACGCCCTTGAGCACTCCCGTCGCCTCAAAAAGGAAGTACTGCGTGGCGGCGAACGTGAGCACCAGCAGCAGGTGTCCGGCGATCATGTTGGCCGCGAGTCGCAGTGCGAGCGTTCCCGGCCTCAGGACAAAGACCTGCAACGCCTCGATCGGGGTGAGCAGGAAGTAGATGGGCCACGGCACGCCGGGCGGGAAGAGGTTCGACTTGAGGAAGTGGCCGAAGCCCTGCTGGCGTACACCCTCCGACAGGTACAACACATAGACCCACAGCGCCATGATGATCGGCAAGCCGATCAACGAGGTGCCGGCGATGTTGAGGAAGGGGATCACGCCGGTCGCGTTGAAGAACGCCACCGCAATGAACAGCGTCGTCAGAAACGCGAGGTACTTCTTGGCACGCTCCTCGCCCATGATGAGTTCGACGATCTGGACGCGAACGAAGTCGACGATCCATTCGATCGCACCCTGCCCGCGACCGGGCACCACCCTGGCTCTGCGCGTAGCAAGCCAGAAGATGCCGATCATCACGACGGCAGCGACCACGCGCACGAACGTGATCCGGTTGAACTCGAAGATGGTGCCGCCGAACAGCAATGGCTCCGGGTTCAGATCCGCGATGGAAGGCGCGTGAAAGCCGTCGGATCCAAAGAGCCATTGGAAGAAGTTCCGTGACGGGGCTTCGGCGTCGCCGTTGTCGACTGCCGTCAGCACGGTGGCGGCCAGGTTCAGCACTCGCATCTCTCCCTGGGGTGGGCGGCAGGGCACGTGCACACATGGCGCCCTTGTCTGTGTGGGACTGGTCGCAAGCCTAACCTATGACCGGTCGCCACCAGAACTCGATCCGGCGTATGAGATCCGCGCTCGCCTCACTGCAAACAGGTCTATCGCCAAGGTTGCACCCACACCCACCAAGGTGACGGTGCCAAAGGTCCCGCGGTCGATGCCCTCGATGCGACCTAGGAGCAGCAAGCCGATCACAATCACGAACATCTTCGCCAGCCACGCACCCCCCACGATGCCGGCGAAGACGATGGGGTCACGGCGATGACCCGCGATCATGGCGGCTTGAGTGACCATGCCGGATACGGCCGCAACCGCCACTCCGGCGAGCGCGGACCACACCCCATCCGCGCCTCGCCATGCGGCAGCCACGACGACGCTCGCCACGGCAATCACCGCCAGCACGATACCCGTCGCGACGAGCGCCCAACGGTACGCACGAGACTCCGAACGGTTGCTGTCATTCGCCATGCTTTGCCTCCTTGTGGACGCTTGGCGCCGCGTCCCGACCCTCCTGGGCTAGTTTGCGCGCCGGCGCCGCGGCTGCGCCCGCTCCGCGCCACAGTCGCGCAAAGAAGCGGCGTAGACCGGGCGAGAACGTGATGGCGGCCGCAGCAAGCAACCCGATTGCGAGCATGAGCGCGGAGTAGCGCAGCCGCACCAACACCACCGATGCCGCAGAGAACGAGAACACGAACGTCCACAGCCACAGCACCGCGACAGCCCACCGGTGCGAGTGACCGAACCTCAGGAGCCGGTGGTGCAAGTGGTGGGCGTCGGGCTGGAAGGGCGACTGTCCCTTCCCGATGCGACGCAGGAACGCCAATCCCATGTCGAGCAGCGGGATCGCCACGACGGCGAGCGGTAGCAGCATCGGCAAGAAGGCGGGAATCTGCTGAACGCGTTGACCCACGACAGAAGGGTCAAATTGTCCCGTCAC
>DGBM01000264.1:0-5723 GCA_002384765.1 Demequinaceae bacterium UBA4004 | reverse complement strand
CCGATGGCGACCAGGCCCGCGGCAAGCCCGTCGAGTCCATCCACAAAGTTCACGGCGTTGATGGAGACCACGACCACCACCACGGTCGCGATGAGCGATAGGTAGCTGTCGCCGATGGTGCGGCCGCCGATAGGCAGGGCCACCAACTGAACGCCTCCCCACGCCATGAGCAGGGCCGCAAGGATCTGGCCCGCGAGCTTGGCCATCCAATCCAAGTCCCAGACGTCGTCCACGACGCCGACGGCACACACCAATCCAGCACCGGCCATGACAGCCCACGCGCTGTGGGAGACCTCGAACACTCCCGCCAGAAATGGGATGGTCGACGCGAGCACCAACCCGGCGGCGAGTCCCAAGAAGATGGCGACGCCCCCGAGGCGCGCGGTGGGCACCGAGTGGACATCGCGTTCGCGGACCGCCGTCACGGCTCCCAGGTGAATCGCGAGGTGCCGCATCGCGGGAGTCGCCACGTAGGTGACGAGCGCGGACACGATCAGCAGCGTCAGGTAGACCTTCACTTAGGCGCCATCCCCTCGCCGAAAGCCTGCGCGCCCACGATCTCAACGAGCCGATCCCCACTCACTCCGCCTTCGCGGACGATGCGCAGCGCGGGGCCGGTCGCGTCCACAATGGTCGACGCCACCCCCAAGGGACTGTCGCCGCCATCAAGATAGACGGACACGGCGTCACCCAACTGGCGCTCGGCGTCGTCCGCCGTGGTGGCTGCGGAGTTGCCGGTCCGGTTGGCGCTGGTGACCGCCAGAGGACCGGTGCGGGCCAGGAGCGCGAGCGCTGCCGCGTGATCCGGAACCCTCAGCGCGACCGTGCCGCGCGTCTCGCCCAGGTCCCACGCAAGGCTCGGCTGGGCCGACACGATCACCGTGAGCGGGCCCGGCCAGAGAGCCTCCATGAGCGCGCGCGCGGGCGCGGGCACGTCGCGCGCAAGACCGTCGACGGTCTGCGCCGAGGGGATGAGAACGGGAGGCGGCATCTGCCGATCGCGGCCCTTGGCGGCGAGTACGCGGGCGACGGCCTCGGGCTGGAAGGCATCACATCCCACTCCATACACCGTGTCGGTGGGCAGGACCACCACCTCGCCGCGTGACAACGCGTGGACGGCCGCATCGAGCGACGGGCCCCACGTGGCGGGGTCGAAACAGGGCAGAATCACGACCCTAGTGTGGCATGACGGGGAAGGTCAGGCGCCGTGTCAGCGCCGTCGCGCCACGAGCATTCGATCGCGACCCGTGAGGTCTTGGCGCGTCTCGATCTGGTCGAAGGCGCCTGNNACCTCAGCAGGCGCGCCGCCGCCGCGATCACGGCGCGGGGCACGTCGAGTCCATCCTCCCCGCCGCCGAAGAGCGCAAGCACGGGATCATAGTCGCGCACCTCGGGGTCTCGCGGAATGGCACCCGGCGGGATGTAGGGCGGGTTCGACACGACCACGTCGACGCGCCCGTCGAGATCCGCAAACAGCGACGGGTCGGCGACGTCGCCTAACTCCACCCGGGACTCCGGTTTTCCGGCGGCCGCCAGGTTGGCGCGCGTCACGCGCGCGGCGTCCGCGGAAACGTCCATGGCTACCACAGTGGCCGTGGGCACTTCGTCGCCTACCGACGCCGCGATGGCGCCCGAGCCGGAGCAGAGGTCGACGACGAGGGGGACACGGCCATCGGCGGCGAGTCGCGTCGCCTCGTCGATTGCCACCCCCGCCACCACCTCAGTCTCCGGTCGCGGCACAAACACCGCCGGGTCGACCGCGAGCGTCACATGGCGAAACCCCGTGTACCCGAGGATGTGCTGCAAGGGCTCGCGGGCCGCGCGGCGCGACACCGCCAGCGCAAAGTCGCTGTCAAAACTGTCGGGAAGGCGGAGCGGCTCGAGCGCCGGGTACCGCGGCTCGCCCAGCACGTGCGCGGCAAGCTCGCGCGCGTCGTGCTCTGGAGAGGGGACGCCGGCTGCCGCGAGTGTGCGGGCAGCATCGCGTACCCGTTCGC
This sequence comes from Demequinaceae bacterium UBA4004, assembly GCA_002384765.1. The sequence continues at coordinate 3,726 of DGBM01000264.1, read as the reverse complement.
TCAGTCGCGCCACTAGTCCCCGTGCGCGTCGAGCCGCGCGGCCTCGTCGGCGTCGATCGCGGACTGAATCACGGGGCCCAGGTCGCCAGCGAGCACGTGGTCGAGGTTGTAGGCCTTGTAACCGGTGCGGTGGTCCGCAATGCGGTTCTCGGGATAGTTGTAGGTGCGAATGCGCTCGGAACGGTCCACGGTGCGCACTTGAGACTTCCGGATGTCGTGCGCCTCGGCGTCCGCCGCCTCCTTCTGCGCGGCCAAGAGGCGGGCGCGCAGGATGCGGAGTGCGGACTCCTTGTTCTGGAGCTGGCTCTTCTCGTTCTGGCAGCTCACCACGATGCCGGTGGGCTCGTGGGTGAGGCGCACTGCCGAGTCGGTGGTGTTGACGGATTGCCCGCCAGGGCCGGACGAACGGAACACGTCGACGCGCACGTCGTTCATGTCGATCTCGACCTCTTCGACGGCGTCGGGCTCGGGATAGACCAACACCCCCGCCGCGGAGGTGTGAATGCGCCCCTGCGATTCGGTGGCAGGCACCCGCTGGACACGGTGCACGCCTCCCTCATATTTGAGTTGGGCCCACACGCCGTCCTGCGGTACAGGGTTTCCCTTGGACTTCAGCGCGACGGAAATGTCCTTGAACCCGCCCATGTCCGTCTCGGTCGCCTCGAGGACTTCGGCCTTCCAGCCCTTGGTCTCCGCGAACTTCAGGTACATCTTGAGCAGGTCGCCGGCGAACAGCGCCGATTCCTCGCCGCCTTCGCCAGACTTGATCTCGAGGATGACGTCGCGGCCGTCGTCAGGGTCGCGAGGGATGAGAATGCGGCGCAGCTTCTCCGTGGCGTCCTCGACGGCCGCCTCCAGGGCGGGGACCTCGTCGGCAAACTCGGGATCGGCCTCGGCCATGCTTCTGGCGGCGGCCAGGTCGTCCTGCGCCGCCTCCCAAACGTGGTGCGCCGCGACAACGCGTCCTAATTCGGCGAAGCGCCGCCCGAGGGTGCGCGCCCTGCCCCCATCGGCATGAACCGCGGGGTCGGAGAGCTGACGTTCAATGTCCTCGTACTCGTCCAGCAGCGGCTGGACGGCTGCGAATGCTTCGGCCACGTTGTCGCGACGTCCGCTCGCTTAGTCCTTGGTCCCGTAGCGCTTCTGGAAGCGGGCGACGCGGCCTCCGGTGTCCATGATCTTCTGCTTGCCCGTGTAGAACGGGTGGCAAGCGGAGCAGACCTCGACGCTGATGGCGCCGGACAATACGGTGCTGCGGGTCTCAAACGTGTTGCCGCAGGTGCACGTGACAGTGGTGGCCACGTACTCGGGGTGGATGTCCTTCTTCATGATCTCCCTTAGGTGTGCTGCCGGGTCCGTACACATACCTTGCAACGGTGAACCGGCCAGCCAGCGTTCTATTCTGCCAGAGTGGAACGCCCNNCCGGCTACACGCTGTTCCCGTAGCCGCGCGGACACACGGGGCGACTTCTGGCATATAGGGGTGAAGCGAAGGAGAAGACACCATGTCTACTGACAACATGCCCGATGCCCTCGACACCCTCCTGGCTCGGTCGGCCCCTCCAGTATCGCCCCCGAACAGGAGCACTTCGCGCGCCGTGAGTGCGGTCATCCGTGTGGCGGAGCTCCAGGCCAAGCCGCGCGCCTCGCGCCGACGCAGGGCGCTCGTGTTCACGCTCGCTGGCGCGGGCCTGATCGCCACGAGCGGTGCGGCGCTGTACACCGTCACTGTTACGGACGCGTGGATGCCGTGGGGAGGGCCCGAGCCAATCTCAACGGTTGAATGGCAGGTCACCTTGCCGAGCGGCATCCAGTGCATCGATCGCCTGAGTTCGAACATGCTCACCGATGACGAGATGGCAGAAGTCGAAGGCGCGTTGCAGGACCCCGCGGCGCTCCTTGCGGCCGACGACGGCGCGGTGCGCACTCTGTTCCTCACCGACTTTGCGGTTGATGGGGTCGACATGGAACCCATCATTGACAAGGCATACGCCGCCTTTGCGGCGCTCGATATTGACGCGGGCCGCCGCGACATCCAGGAGGCGGATCTGGGCAACATCGAGTGGACGGGCGAAGACGACATTTTCAAGTTTGTGTACATGAGGCTCGTCGAGGACAGCGTCACCAGTTCGCTCGCCGAGCAAGGCGTGGACCTGAAGTTTGCCCTCACTCCCGAAACTCTGTGCGTCGTGGCCCAATGAGTCGCACAGGCAACTCGGTTGCGGCCTTCGAAACCCACGGAGAAGACCTGCTACATTACCTGCAGCGCCGCGTTGGCGACGATGCCGCAGACCTACTCGGAGACGTCATGGTCGTCGTGTGGAAGCGCGCGGACGAAGCCCCCGCTGACGACGTGGATTGCCGGCGCTGGCTATTCGGCATCGCCCGGATGACCGTCCTGGGGCATCGGCGCGACGTTCAGCGGCAACTCCGGCTCTCCGCACGTGTCAAGACCGCACTCTTGCCACCTCCGACTCCCGACCATGACGAGGCGCTCGACGTGCGGCGCGCGATCGCCGCACTCCCCGAGGACCAGGCCGAACTGGTGCGGTTGGTCCACTGGGAGGGGCTATCGCTCGCCGACGCCGCCCAGGTGATGGGGCTCAACGCCTCCACGGCGCGCGGCCGCTACCAGAAGGCGCGAGAGGAACTCGCGCGAGTGCTCACGGTCGCGTCCGAGCCCGGCTAACACGGTCGTGGGTTGCCGACGCCGACGCGCAGGCCTAGCCCCGTGGCGCACCCCGCCCCATCACTGGCTTGCGCTCGCTGTGAGTACATGAGTGCTGTGGTTCTCCCGGATTCTGCACTCATGTACTCACCGGCCGTTGGATGCGCCCGCCTCTGTCCACAGATTCGCTTGCGGCGCCCCGCACGGCGCTCCGCGAGTGCTCAGATGGGTCGATGCGCCCGCTTCCGAACGCAGTCAGCACTGATGTCACGCTCGGCGCCTTTCTCCAGACGAACCGGCACGCGTTCACCCGGGCCGAGCTTCTTGCACGGTGGTCGCGATCCGGACTTGACCGGGAACTGCGAGACGGCGCGATCACTCGCATCGCGCCGGGCGTCTACTGCGGGCGGGAACACGTTCGCGATCCGGTGGTGATGGGCGAGGCAGTCAACCATTGGGCTCCCTCTGGCCTCGTCACGGGGTCGCTCGCGCTTCACTTGTATTCGCCGAACCTGGCTGCTCCGAGCAGCGCCGACGTACTTGTGCCGCACGGGAGTCACATGCGAGCGCCCTTGTGGCTGCGTGCGCACCAGACCGGGCTGCCCAGGGCGTCGGGCAGCGCACGAGGCATCCGCTGCGTCGTACCCGAGCGCGCGCTCCTTGACGCGTGGCGCTTTGCCTTGCCTCCCGCGCGCAGATCCTCGCTCTACGAGGCGCTATGGGCGCGAACCTGCTCGTGGCGTCAACTAGCCACCGAGATTCGGCGCACGCAGCAAATCCCCAGCAGGAGACAGCTTGAGCGAACCATTGCGTGGTTCTCGAAGGGAGCAACCTCACCCCTTGAAGTGCGAGCGAGGCGCGATGTATTTGCGGGCCAGCGATTCCGCGAGTTCGAGTGGCAGGCGAGCCTGACCGTCGGGTCGCGCACCGCAGTGGCTGACATGTTGCATCGGGCCGCCAAGCTGGTGGTCGAGCTTGATGGTGCCCGTTACCACGCCGCGCCTGGCGCGTGGAGCGCCGACCGAGCGCGCGACGTCGATCTCGCCGCTGCGGGCTAC
>DGBM01000329.1 GCA_002384765.1 Demequinaceae bacterium UBA4004 | reverse complement strand
GTCATCGCCTTGACGCGGACCGACAGGGTTTCCAGGGACTTGGCGAGCACCCACGCGGTGAAGGGGCTCATGGTCGCGCCCATCGTCCGCACCATCGTCTTCACGGGGCCGTCGATGTACTCGGACGAACCGAGAATCGCGCCACCTAGCACGCGGCCTTGGCCGTCGATGTGCTTGGTCGCCGAGTACACCACGGCGTCGGCGCCCAACTCGAGCGGCCTCTGGCCGATCGGGGTCGCGAACACGTTGTCCACGATGAACAGTGCCCCGGCCTGCTTGGCGAGCGCGGCCACGAAGGGGATGTCGATGACGTCCTGCATGGGGTTGGTGGGGGACTCCACGTAGATCGCGTCCGCCGGGGTGGCGAGCGCACGTTCCCAGTCCGCGTTGACGTGGCCGTCCACGTAGTCGACCCGGATGCCCCACTCGACGAAGTAGTCGTTGAACACCGAGACCGACGATCCGAACAGCGCGCGGGCCGCCACCAGGCGCGAGCCCTGCGTGAGGACCGACGCGAGCGAGACGAACACGGCCGCCATGCCGGTTGCGGTCGCGAAACAGGCCTCGGCACCCTCGATCAACGCCAGGCGCTCCTCGAACGTCGTGACCGTGGGGTTGCCGTAGCGGCTGTACTGATAGCGATCGATCTCGCCCGCGAAGGCGGCCTCGGCGTTGGCGGCCGTGGGGTACACGTAGCCCTGCGTGAGGAAGATCGGCTCCGACATCTCGTCGAACGGCGTGCGGTGCATGCCGCCGCGCACGGCGAGCGTGTCGGGGCGAAGTGCGCTCGGACCGTGCGGCGGAACGGTTGATTCTGCGGCGCTGGAGGCTGCGCCGTGGGGGGACGATGCTTTCGAAGACGATGCGTCTGTCATGCCCACAGGTTAGTGCCCATGTCGTGCGTCGGTCAGTTGCGGATTGTGGTCGCCCCCGTGATGGCGGCGATGACCTCCTCGTAGGCGTCGTGCGGAGCACTGAACGAGCCGTTGAATCTTCCGTGTCTCAAGACCTCGATGCGGTCGGCGACGGCGCGCACGTCGGTGAGGTTGTGGCTGATGAATACGACGCCGAGTCCGAGGCTCCTGAGGCTCTGGATGTGGGTGAGCACCTCTGCGGTCTGTGCCACGGACAGGGAGGCGGTGGGCTCGTCGAGCACGATCAGTTGGGGGTCGCCCACGAGGGTGCGCGCAATGGCGACACATTGGCGCTGCCCCGCCGAGAGGTGTGAGACCGGGGTGCGCGGTGAGGGGATGCGTGCGTTGAGGCGCTCGAGATAGTCGCGCGCCAGGGTTTCCATGTGTTCCTCGGCGAGGAGCCCGTGTTCGCGCACTTCGCGGCCGAGGAAGATGTTGGCCGTGACGTCGAGATTCTCCGCGAGTGCGAGTCCCTGGAACACCGTGGCGATGCCGCGCGCTTGTGCGACGGCCGTCCGTGGAAGGGTGACCGGTTCGCCGTTGATCTCGATGGTGCCTGACTCGGGCTGGTGCACTCCCGCGATAACACGTGCCAGCGTCGACTTGCCAGCCGCGTTGTCGCCCACCAGCGCGACGATTTCATGGTGATTGACCTCGAAGTCCACGTTGATCAGAGCCTGAACCGCTCCGAAGGACTTGGAGATGTGACGCATGCGCAGCAACGGTGGTGCAGTCATTGTTGTGTCCTGTCTTGCCCCTAGTGCCCGGTCGATCATCATCGACCTCCGGGAACGTGGGCGAGTTCGGCCGCCATGGCGAGGGCTCCTTGGACGGGTGCGAGCGACCCCAGCTCACCCCGACGCACTTCGAGAGGGTTTTCCCTGGAGATGAGGACTCGGTGGTTCACGGCGGCGCGGATCGGATCCAGAAAGATCACGTCTGTTTGGGCGAGTTCGCCGCCGACCAAGACGACTTCGGGATTGAAGGCGACCGCAAGGTTCGCGACGGCGACGCCGATCGCGGCGCCCGCATCGGCGACCACTTGTCGGCAGCCTGGGTCTCCCGAGGAGGCGAACTCAAGCAGGTCGCTGAGCGACATGGGACCGCGGCTGATCCGGAGCGAGTCGATGAGCGCTTGTGCCCCCACGAGAGTGTCGAGGCAGCCACGGCTGCCGCATCGGCAGATGGGACCCTGCGGGTCGACGAGCGTGTGGCCGATTTCCCCAGCAGTGCCGCGTGGTCCGCGATGGATCTCGCCGTCGATGATGAGCCCCGCGCCGGTCCCGTACGAGGCCCACACGTAGAGCACGTCGCGAAAGCCGCGCCCCGCACCGAAGCGCGCTTCGCCGAGTGCACTGAGGTTGGCGTCGTTGTCGACGGCTACGGGGGAGTTGATGCGGGAACTCACCACGTCTGCGATGGCGACGTTGGCCCAGCCCCTCATGAGCCCTTGGTCAAGGATCATTCCCGTGGTCGGATCGACGGGGGCCGGCAGGCCGATGCCGACTCCGAGAATCTCAGATGTCGTGGAGCCGAGCCCGTCGACGAGTTCCATGGCGAGCAATGCTGTGCGATCCAGGGTGGTGTCGAGGCGATGGTCGGACGGTAGTGGAAGGGTGCGCTCGGCGAGGATTTCGAAGCGGGAGTCTGCGATTGCAAGCCGAAGCGCCCTGGTTCCGATGTGCGCGCCCACGAGCAGTCCGGATTTGTGGGCGAGAGTCACCATCTGCGCTCGACGCCCGCTGCGCGTGGTGGACCGAGTCTCGACGATTCCGGCGAGAAGCAATTGCTTGACGATGGTGGAGACGGTTGCGGGGGATAGTCCGGTGGCTTCGGCGAGCTCAACCTGTGTGATGCCGCCGAATTGGCGAACGGCCCCGAGTAAACGGGCGCTATTCGCCTCGCGCAGTGCCGACTGCGACCCTGACGACAGCACGTGTCCCGCCACAGGATGAGAGTACCCGGAGAGTCTCGCTCGCACCAGCATTGGGTTCGACACTCGAATCCAGGCGAATCGTTTAGGAGGCTTGAGTTTGAGTTGCGATTCCATGCTGTGCGATGGCAGCGGCTCGCGGCCGCGCCTCGCCATCGCATGCGTTTGAGGCGGAGAATCGTGCGCCGCCACGTGACCCTCTAGACGGAACTTTCTTTGTTTCCTGTAACGAAATGATTACAGTTGCGTTCGAAACTTGACGACAATAATCGTCGGGAATAGCGTCTGAACCGGTACAAGACCGTGAACCATTACTCCGGGCTCGATGAGGCGTTGGGAGACGACGTGGCACAGACGCATGTAACACTTGAGATGCGCCATATCACGAAGGTGTTCCCGGGTGTCAGGGCGCTGGATGACGTGTCGATCGCTGTGAGGCGCGGCGACATCCACGCCATCTGCGGAGAGAACGGCGCCGGCAAGTCAACGCTGATGAAAGTGCTTTCAGGCGTCTACCCCCACGGCACGTACGAGGGCCAGATCGTCTTGGAAGGTAAGCACGTCGAGTTCCGTGACCTCAAGGCGTCGGAGCACGCTGGCATCGTCATCATCCACCAGGAACTTGCGCTCATTCCGGAGTTATCCGTCACGGAGAATATCTTCCTCGGCAACGAGGTGGAGCGCGCTGGCCTGATCGACTGGGACGAGGCGCACATCCGCACCCTTGACTTGCTGGAGCGCGTGGGACTGCGTGTGGACCCCAACCTCCCGATCAAGGCGCTTGGCGTCGGTCAGCAGCAGCTGGTCGAGATTGCCAAGGCGCTGTCGAAGGACGTGCGCCTTCTTATCCTCGACGAGCCGACGTCCGCGCTCAACGCGGAGGACTCGGAGAACCTCCTCAACCTTCTGCGCGGACTTAAGCAGCGCGGGCTGACCTCCATCATGATCAGCCACAAGCTCAATGAGATCGCAGAGATTGCCGACGCCGTGACCATCATCCGCGACGGCGTCAAGGTGGAGACACTGAACGTGGAGGACGAACCGCTCGACGAGGACCGCATCATTCGCGGCATGGTCGGGCGGTCGCTCGAATCCCGCTTCCCCGAGCACACGCCCGTCATCGGCGAGAAGTTCTTCGAGGTACGCGGATGGACCGTCGAGGACCCTCAAGTCGCGGGTCGCTTGGTGTGCAAGGGTTCTGACTTCTTTGTCCGCAGAGGCGAGATCGTGGGCTTCGCCGGCGTGATGGGCGCCGGGCGCACCGAACTGGCGCGCTCCGTCTTCGGACGCTCATACGGGATTTACCGCTCCGGACAGATCTTCATCGACGGCAAGGCTGTCTCCATTCCCACCGTGCAGTCCGCGATCGCGCACGGCATCGCTTACGTACCCGAGGATCGCAAGACGCTGGGCATGAATCTCCTTGACACGATCCGCAAGACGATCGTTGCAGCGGGGTTACGCAAGATCAGCCGCCTCTCCATGATCGACGAGGACGCGGAACTGCTCGCAGCAGAGGAGTACCGGGAGTCGCTGCGCATCAAGACCCCCAGCGTCAACGAGGGTGTCAACAAGCTCTCGGGCGGCAACCAGCAGAAGGTGGTCCTGGGCAAGTGGATGTTCACGGAGCCAGAGATCCTCATCCTCGACGAGCCGACCCGCGGCATCGACGTCGGGGCCAAGTACGAGATCTACGGCCTCATCCAGAGGCTTGCCGAGGCAGGCAAGGGTGTCGTGGTCATCTCGTCTGAACTTCCCGAGGTCATCGGACTCTGCGACCGCATCTACACCGTGTGTGAGGGACGCATTTCCGGTGTCGTCGACCACGCGGATGCTGACCAAGAGAAGTTGATGCGCCTCATGACAACCACCACCGCAAGCGCTGCCTGACCGGCCTCGACCCACAGAAGGAAAATCAACGATGAAATCCTTTAAAAGCCTGTTCGGCGGAGACGTCCGCCAGTTCACGATGCTCGGTGCGCTCGTTGCGCTGCTCCTGTTCTTCCAGATCATGACCAACGGCAAGGTCCTGACGCCGACCAACATGGTGAACCTGATCAACGGCAACTCCTACGTGCTGATCCTCGCTATCGGCATGGTGATGGTGATCGTGGTCGGGCACATCGACCTGTCCGTGGGTTCCGTCGCTGCGGTGACGGGCATCATCGTGGCGATGGCCATCCGCGACTGGGGCATCCCGTGGTGGGCGGGAATGCTGCTCGGGCTCCTCGTCGGCGCCGCGATCGGTGCCTGGCAGGGCTGGTGGGTCGCCTATGTGGGGATACCCGGCTTCATCACGACGCTCGCGGGCATGATGCTCTTCCGCGGGCTCAACCAGTTCATCGGCAAGTCGAACTCCGTTCCCGTTCCTGACGAGTTTCAGTTCATCGGCGCGGGTTACCTCGGGGAGTGGGGGCCGAACACCGGGCTCAACAACTCGACTCTCCTGCTCGGCATCCTCGCAGGCGTGTATGTGGTGTGGCACGAGTGGAAGCTGCGCAAGAAGGCGCTTCGCATCGGCTCGCAGCCCCAGAGCTACGGGATCGCCGGTACCCGTGCGGGTCTGCTGATCCTGGTCATCGCCTACATCACGTACCTGTTCGGATCTGGCCGCGTGGGAACGTCATTCCCGGTACCCGGCCTGCTGTTGGTGGGCCTCGTAATTCTGTATCACGTGCTCACGCAGCGCACCGTCATCGGACGCCACATCTTCGCCGTCGGCGGCAACCGAGTGGCGGCCTCGCTGTCCGGAGTCTCCACCAAGCGCACGTACTTCTTCGTGATGATGAACATGTCGATCCTGGCGGCCGTCGCAGGAATGGTCTTCATCGGCCGCTCCACCGCCTCGGGACCTTTCGACGGGAACATGTGGGAGCTCGACGCCATCGCGGCCGTGTTCATCGGCGGCGCGGCCGTCTCCGGAGGCATCGGCACGGTGACCGGGTCCATCATCGGTGGCCTGGTGATGGCGACGCTCAACAACGGACTTCAACTCATGGGCGTCGGCTCGGACCGCACGCAGATCATCAAGGGTCTCGTGCTTCTGCTGGCGGTCGCTTTCGATGTCTATAACAAGCAGCAGGGCCGCCCGTCGATCATCGGGCACCTCTTTAGGAGCCGCCCTGCTCCAGAAGATTCCGTGGACGACGGGGCTGAGACGCCCATCAACGTCGATTCACGGACTGCAGAAGTGGCGAACGTAGGCGCGGAGCCCACGAACGTTGCTGCCCACGAACAGCATCCAACGGCGGATGCACAAGACAAAGAAGGTAGGACGTAATGCGCAAGACCCTTCCAGGGCTAATCGCCCTCGCGGCGGCGAGCACTCTCGCGCTCACCGCTTGCTCATCGGACCGGGTAGACAACCCGGCCACCGACTCGACCACTGGATCGACGGCCTCCGGTACCGAACTGTGCATTCCCGAGGGCTCCACGATCGGCGTTTCCCTGCCGCAGAAGACCTCTGAGAACTGGGTTCTGGCGGAGCAGCTCTTCAACGACGGCCTCACCGCCGCCGGTTTTGAGCCGATCGTGCAGTTCGGCAACAGCGGTGTCACCGAGCAGCAGAACCAGATTGACGCCATGGTCGAGGCCGGCGCCAAGGTCATCGTTGTCGGCGCCATTGACGGTTCGCAACTGGGTACCCAGCTCGAGGCCGCAAAGGCAACCGGTGCGACGGTCATCGCATATGACCGCTTGGTGAAGAACACCGAAGCCGTCGATGCGTACATCGCCTTCGACAACTACCAGGTCGGTGTGCTCCAGGGCACGGCACTGCTGGAAGGCCTCGCCGAGCGTGTTGGCGACGGTCCCTACAACATCGAACTGATCGCTGGCTCCTCTGACGATGCGAACGCCATGCCGTTCTTCGAGGGTGCCATGAGCATCCTGCAGCCGAAGATCGACGACGGAACGCTCACGGTCGTCTCCGGTCAGACCACGTTCGAGCAGGTCGCCACGCAGGGCTGGAAGGCGGAGAACGCGCAGAAGCGCATGGACACCGTCCTCTCCGGCTTCTACGCGGGCGACGTGGCGCTTGACGGCATCCTGTCGCCGAACGACACCCTGGCACGCGCCGCGCTCGTCGCGGTTGCCCAGGCCGGCAAGGTCACCCCGGTCATCACCGGTCAGGACTCCGAAGTGGAGTCCGTCAAGTCGATCGTCGCAGGAGAGCAGTACTCGACGATCTACAAGGACACCCGCGAACTCGTGGCCCAGACGATCGCCTCGATCGTCGAGTTGCAGAACTGTGGCGAGATCCCGATCAACGACACCGAGCAGTACGACAACGGCGTGAAGATCGTGCCCGCGTTCCTGCTGACGCCGAAGATCGTGACTCAGGCCAACGCCGCTGAGGTCTACGCGAACGACGACACGCTCGGCCCCCTCACCGCTGGCTAAGCAGTCGCCGGAACATCAGAAGGCCCCCACGGCTTACGCGGTGGGGGCCTTCTTTGGCGTTCGGCGCTCGCCACTACCCCTGACGCCACGGAAGGCCGGCGGCCTTCCAGCCCTGCACGCCGCGGTGACCGTCCTGGTCGGGAGCGCCCTCAAAACCGTCCAAGACGTTGTACGCGGGGCGCATCCCCGCGGCCGTCGCGGCGATCGCGGCGCCAATACTGCGCTGTCCGGAGCGACACAGGAAGATCACCGGTGCGCCGGTCTCCTGGCCGATCCCGGCTTCGGTCAACTGCTCGACAAAGTTGGCGTTGCGCGCACCCTCGGGGTAATTGACCCACTCCACGAACACGGGCTCCCGGCCGGTCTCGGAGGTGTCCGGTACGCCGACGAAACGCCACTCGGCCTCGGTGCGCACGTCCACCAGGACGGCCTGGGGATTGTCCAGCATCATCTCCCACGCCTCTTCGGGTGTGATGTCGCCCTCGTACTCGGCCATGAAGTCTCCTCCGGATTAAGTGTGTGCACAGTCTAGGCAGGGGGAACCCGCACGGCTAGGGCTCCGCGACCGCAACTCTGTGGCTGCTATCTCGGCTCACGTCGAACGCGATCGAGATGGCACCGCGCGCCGTCGCGCC
>DGBM01000103.1 GCA_002384765.1 Demequinaceae bacterium UBA4004 | reverse complement strand
CCGGTCATGGCGCCATGAGCAAAGGTCAGCGTCACGCGACCGGCCGCGGACTTGGGAAGCAGCGACTGGCCGTCCGTGCCGGCGAGAGCGCGCACGATCCAGTCCCCTTCAAGGCTGGTGCCATTGGTGGGTGCGGCCGGTGTCGACGCGGTGGCAGACGGTAGGCGCGGTGTCGACATCGCGGCGGTCGGTACGGCCGATGCCGTTTGCGCCGGGGTGCCAACACCAGAGTTGTGCAGGCTGGAAAGCAGCCAAGCTCCACCAACTGTGGCGATCATGGCCACCGCGGCCGCGGTGGACACCATCACCGCTCGGCGGCGGCGCGCCCGGTGCGCGCGGGCCATGATGGCCGTCATCGGCGGGGGCGCTACCCTTGTTCGCTCGGCGGCACGCTCGAGCAGCTCAGAGAGCACATCGGCATCGTTCATGAGGTTCCTCGCAGTTCGGCCAGATCCGGGTCTTGGGCCAGCGACTTCAACGCCCGCGACAGGCGACTCTTCACAGTTCCGGGGGCCACGCCGAGCGCCACAGCAATTTGCTTCTCGCCCAAGTGGCTGTAGTAGCGCAACACGACAGCCGTTCGCTGGTTGACGGTCAGTTGATCCAGGGCCCGCATCACTGCGTCGCGCTCATCAACGCTGACGGTCTCGTCGGGGCCCGACCGGTCGGGTACGGCGGCCGTCGGACGTTCGCCTATCCAGCGGCGCCGTCGCGATGAGATGAAGGCGTTGACAAGCACGCGATATACGTACGCGTCCCGGTCCTCGGCCAGGCGCACCTTCTGCCAGTTCACCAGGCAACGCTCCAAGGTGGTCTGCACGAGGTCCTCGGCCTCGGCCGGCACGCAACCAAGAAGGACCGCGGACCGCACAAGCCGCGGCCACCGAGCACCCACCCAATCACTGAAGTCGTCATCGGCATGCAAGCTCGTGGCCCTCTCTTCCTCCCTCACTCGAAAGACGCGCTGGCTGACAGCCAAGGTTCCCCATCGAAGCCCATCTCAACAATGCACTCATCTGCCGCTGTCGGCGCAGCGCCGGGTGCCGTGGATGTCGCCGTCGGGCAGTTGCCACGACGGTGCGAGCACTGTCGGGCGCCGGGCGCTTGTCGCGGTCCCGTCGGGGACACTGGGGGAACACCGACCGTAGCTTCGAGAAGGAGTCAGCCGTGACCGAGGGAACCGTCCGCTGGTTCGACGCCGACCGGGGGTTCGGCTTCATCGCCCTCGGGCCGGAGGCAGAGGACCTGTACGTGCATGCGTCCGAGATCGTCAGCGACGACGCGATGAAGGTGCTCCGGGAGGGGCAGGTGGTCGAGTTCGAGATCGGCGAGGGGGACCGCGGCCCGCAGGCACGCCGCGTCCGGGTCACGGCCGACCAGGGCGCCGATACACCGCTGGGCGTGCTCGGCACCGTCGCCTGGTACGAGCCTGCCAAGGGGTACGGCTTCATCACGCCCGACGGCGGTGGTGCCGAGATCTTCGTGCACAGTTCGGCCATCGTTGGGGGCGGCGTGGTCTCGGAGGGGCAGCGGGTGGCGTTCCTCGTGGTCGACGGGGAGAAGGGACCGCAGGCTGACCATCTGATCCCCTTGGGAGCCCAGGCCGCACAGCGGGCCGGGGCATCCGTTGGGGCGGACGGCACCGTGTCCTGGTATGACGGGGACAAGGGCTTCGGGTTCATCACCCCCGAGTCGGGCGGCCCCGATGTCTTCGTCCACGTCCGGGCGCTGGCCGACGGGCTCCTCGAGCTGGGCGAGGGGGACCGGGTGACGTACGACGTCGTCGTGAGCGAGAAGGGCCCGCAGGCTCGCGACGTGCGCCTCGCACGCAGCTCGACACTGCGGGGCGCGCCCGCGNNGGCGCGGACCTGTTCGTGCACGTGTCGGTCCTCAGAGGCGCTGAGGCGCTGCACCAGGGCGATCGGGTCCGGTACCAGGTGCGACAGAGCGATCGCGGACCACAGGCCGACCGCGTCGAACGGGTGTGAGCGGCACGGGGGTCCGGGCGGAGCTGGTGCTCAGGCGTGTCCCGATCCCGCCGCAAGCTCATGCTGCTCTGCAGGCGAACGCCCGACGCCGCAGGTTGCGCCGGTCTGCTTAGTTGGCCAGCAGCTGCCGAAGCCGGTCGCAATCTGACTCCATCCGTGACCTATCCTCACGCGCAAGCCGGCGCAGCTGAAGGTTGAGCACCGCCTTCGCTGCCACCGCATCTACCCCGAGCAAATCGCGTATGGCGCTCTCTGCCGCTTCCGCCGACTCAGCCTCGAATACGCGGTCGGAGACCTCCTGGCGGCGCGCCACCGCGCTCAGCATGGCTTCCAGCAGATCAAGGTTCATGCGGTACTGAGCCGCTGGAGCGTGAGTCATGGACCGACCTAACCACGAGACCACTCAGAGTGCAGTGCGCTCGGGCTGTTCGTCGGCCGCCCCTGGTGTCGACGCCGCACTTGGTTCATCATCCGCACTCATCTGCCGCCGACCGAGACGTAAGGACCTGCAGTCTTGGCGACGCAGGTCACCGGTCGGCAGGCCAAGACTCGCCATCGGAACGTCGCAGGGGACGTTCGAGTCTTCGAGAGATATCCTCGGCCTGAGCCACGGCGCGCCTCCGTCCTCTGGAAGTGTTGTAGTGAGCCAGACCCAGGACTATCGTCTCCCCGCCCGTCGCAACCACCGCCGGAGACACCCATTCAACGACGGGTCCATTCTCGCGTTTCACCGTGGTGGCCTCGATGGTTTCGACAGCCATCCGCCGGCTTCGTATGCCGGCGAAGGGTCGAACAATCAGCTCACCTTCGTCGACGAAGACGCCGCTGCGAAGGGCAATGAAGGCGAGGCCCACGCCATAGGCGCCCACCATCAAGGGTACGGCGTAGAACATGAAGAGCTCGAAGGTGTCGTTCTGGGCGTACTCCGGCAGCGGTTCGAACACCGAGGGCAGCGAAAGGCCAGCGAAGACCAGACCGATTGCAGCGATGACCCATCGCCAGGGACTCCTGCCGACCGTTGTTCGCCGCACGGCCAGAGTGTAGGTGGGTCCGGATTGGCCTGCGGCCGGTGCACGCTCATGACGCACTGAGGGCCACGACGGTCGTCCGAAACTGCCAC
>DGBM01000105.1 GCA_002384765.1 Demequinaceae bacterium UBA4004 | reverse complement strand
GACTCCCGGCAACGAGGGTCGCGGGTACGTGTTGCGCCGCCTGCTTCGCCGGTCGGTTCGCTCGATGCGACTCTTGGGGGTCAGCGAACACTCCTTGGTGAAGCTCCTTGAAGCGAGCTACGAGGCGATGCGGGCGTCGTATCCCGAGTTGGACAAGAACTGGGACCACATCAAGGCGGTCGCCGCCGCAGAGGAGCAGGCGTTCGCTCGCACCCTCGCGCAGGGCACATCGCTCTTCGACTCCGCCGTCGCGACTGCCAAGTCGGCCGGCGGACGCGTGCTGGGCGGCAAGGAAGCGTTCGCGCTCCACGACACATACGGTTTCCCGATCGACCTCACTTTGGAGATGGCGGCCGAGCAGGGCCTGTCCGTCGATGAGGGCGCCTTCCGGTCGCTCATGCAGGAGCAGCGGGATCGCGCGCGGGCCGATGCGAAGGCCAAGAAGGGCGCGCACGGCGACTTTGGCGCGTATCAAGAGGTCGCCGCCACCACGCCCTCGGTGTTCCGCGGTTACGACGAACTGCAGGTGCAGTCGAAGATTGTCGCCGTCATCAAGGAGGGCGTGGCCATCCCCGCCGCATCGGCAGGTGAATCGGTCGAGGTCATCCTGTCCGAGACCCCGTTTTACCCGGAATCGGGTGGCCAGGATGCGGACACCGGCGAGATTCGGGGCCCCAACGCGACTCTCGAGGTCATGGACGTCCAGCGCCCCATCAAGGACGTCATCGTGCATTCGGTGAAGGTCGAGGAGGGCACGATCGCCGTGGGCGATGTGGTCTCCGCCGAGGTCGACCCGCTCAACCGTCGGCTTGCGTCCAAGGCGCACTCCGCCACGCACCTCATTCACTCGGCTCTGCACGAGGTGCTGGGCAAGCAGGCCAACCAGGCGGGTTCGTACAACAAGCCCGGCTACATGCGACTCGACTTCTCCTGGACCCAGGGTGTCTCAGGCACCGCGCGAAGCGAGATCGAGGACATCGCCAACCGCGCCATCCGGGAGGAGCTTCCGGTCGACACCAACGTCATGTCGCTCGACGAGGCGAAGGCGCTTGGGGCGATGGCCTTGTTTGGCGAGAAGTACGGCGACCGCGTCCGCGTGGTCGAGATTGGCGGGCCCTTCTCGCGTGAACTGTGCGCGGGCACGCACGTGGACAACTCAAGCCAAATCGGGCTGCTTACGGTCACCGGCGAGGGTTCCGTGGGCTCGGGTGCGCGCCGCATCGAGGCGCTGGTGGGCGCTGACGCGTTCAGCCACCTGGCTGCGGAGCGCTCGATTGTCAGCGAGCTGACCACGTCGCTGAAGACCCCACCTCACGAGCTGACGGGCCGCGTGCACTCGCTCGTGGAACGGCTCGCTCATGTCGAGAAGGAGCTGGCCGGCATGCGCCAGCAGGCGCTTCTTTCGGCGGCGGCCGGGATCGCGGGCAATGCGGTCGAGGTCGCGGGCACGCGTCTGGCGAGCCTCGCCGTAGCCGACGCGGGCAGCGCCGACGACCTGCGCGCCCTGGCGATGGACGTGCGAGCGCGGCTGGGCGACAGCGAGCCGGTGGTGGTCGCGCTGGCCGCCGATCTCGACGGCAGGCCGTCGATCGTCGTCGCAACGAACGCGCCCGCGAGGGATGCGGGCATGCGCGCAGGGGACCTCGTAAAGCTCGCGTCGAAGGCCCTGGGTGGCGGCGGGGGCGGCAAGCCTGACCTCGCGCAGGGCGGCGGACAGGACGCGGCCGCCATTCCCGCCGCGCTCGAGGCGATCGCCAGGTCCGTGGGGGAGCGTGGCTAGGGGAGTGCGTATCGGTGTCGACGTGGGCAAGGTGCGCGTCGGCGTCGCCGCAAGTGACCCCGACGGCATCATGGCTTTTCCGGTGGAGACCGTTCCGCGCAACGATGCCGCGCCGGCCCGGATCGCCGCGATCGCCCACGAACGCGGCGCCGTCGAGATCTACGTGGGGCTGCCTCGGCACCTGTCGGGAGCGGAGGGAGCCTCCGCCGCCGATGCGCGGGTCTTTGCGGCACTCGTGGCGGAACGCCTCGATACCCCCGTGCGTTTGGTCGACGAGAGGCTGTCGACAGCGACCGCATCGCGCGCGATGCGGGAAGCGGGCAGAAGTGCCAAGAGCCAACGACCGACTATTGACCAGGCCGCCGCAGTGGTTATCCTCGAAACAGTTTTGGATGCTGCGAAGCGGGGGAATCTGGGTACAGTGGCCACAACGGTGGCTCGCGAGGAGAACCATGACTGACCTGTTCGAAGCCGAGGTGACTACCACGACGTCGCTGGACTTGCGGCGGGTGCAGCGACTGCAGCGGCGCGCCAGGCGGCGCAAGTGGGCGCTGGCGTTCATCGCCATTGGACTGGTTCTGCTGGCCCTCGCGGGTTCCGTGGCCTACAACTTCCTCACCACCACCTTTGCCAACAACAGCACTGAGGTCGCCGACTATGACGGTCTGGGCCAAGGCACCGTGCAGGTGGTGATCGAACCGGGTGACACCGGAGCCGACATCGCGGCCACCTTGTACGTACAGGGCGTTGTCGCGTCGGAGCAGGCGTTCATCAATGCCGCCAGGGCCAATCCCGACTCTTCGGGAATCAAGCCCGGTTTCTATTTCATGCAGCGCGAGATGAAGGCGGAATACGCGCTGCTCGCATTGCTCGACCCGAGCAACCGCGACCTTCGCAAGATCACGGTTCCCGAAGGCAAGGCCCTTGACTACTACTTCGACAAGATCGCCTCGCTGACGGGGGCGTCACTTGACGAGGTCAGGGCCGCCGCGGAAGACACCGCCGCGCTGGGGCTGCCCGACGAAGCGGCTGGCAATCTCGAGGGATGGCTCTTCCCGTCGACGTATCAGTTCAACCCAGGCGTCACTCCGTCCGACGTGATGCGGGAGATGATCGCGACGACCATCAAGACTCTCGATGACGCCGGCGTCGCGCCGCAGGATCGCGAACGCATCCTCACGGTGGCCTCGTTGATTGAGAAGGAAGCGAAGCTCGACGTCGACCGACCGCTCATCGCGGGAGTGATCTACAACCGGCTGGATCGCGAAATGAACCTCGAGCTTGACGCGACAGTGAAGTACATCGCGCCCTCAGACGGGCCATTCGTCAGCGCGGATGACAAGCTGGTCGACTCCCCGTACAACACCTACATGTACGCGGGGCTCCCTCCCGGGCCGATCGCCGGACCTGGCGCCAAGTCCATTGATGCCGCGGTCAACCCTGCGAGCCACGACTACTTGTTCTACGTCACGGTGAATCTCGATACCGGCGAGACGCGTTACGCCACCACCTACGACGACCACCTCAAGAACTCCCAGATTCTGCGGCAGTGGATCGACGCGAACAAGTAGCGCTGCCGACGCGTCGCCGGGCAGCTGTTCTCGGTCACCCGGTGTCGCATTCGCTGTCTCCCGTGTTGCATTCGGCAGCGTATGAGGCACTGGGCTTGGACTGGACGTACGAGGCCATTGACGTTGACGCGGCGGGCCTGCAGGAGTTCCTTGCCGGCCGGGACGACTCGTGGGCGGGTCTGTCCCTCACGATGCCACTCAAGTTCGAGGCCGCGCGCCTCGCCGACTTCGTCGAGCCTCAGGCGAAGCTCGTTGGCACCGTCAACACCCTCGTGTCCTCCGGATTGGGGCAGTACCGGCAGTGGGTGGGTGCCAACACCGACATTCACGGAGTGGTCGCGGTGTTCGCGGAAGCGCGCGTGGCGTCTGTGTCCCGGGCGGTGGTGATCGGCGCAGGCGCGACTGCAACGTCGGCACTGGCCGCTTTGGGTTCAATGCGCGCGGCGAACCCGAGCGTCCTTGTGCGAGACCGGGCTCGAGCCGGATCCCTGATGCGCGCGGCGTCGAAGATGGGTGTACAGCCCCGATTCGTGGACTTGGCCTCGGCGGAAGCGCTCGAGGCTCTCGCCACAGCTGACGTCGTGGTGTCGACCATCCCCGCCGACGCGGGTGGGGAACTTGCCGAAAGATTGCAGCGCGGCGGTGTCGGCACCCCAGGGCATCTGCTTGACGCGGTGTATGCACCGCTCGTGACTCCTCTCGCCCAGGGGTGGTCGCGCGGCGGTGGCACAGCCATCTCCGGGGTGAGGATGCTGCTGCACCAGGCGGGCGAGCAGGTGCGCCTGATGACGGGGCTGACGGCGCCCCTTGGAGCAATGGAGGCGGCTCTCAATCGGGTGTTGACTACGTCATAAGGCTCTATCGCTAAGGCCCTTGCCGATGTTAGTTTTGGCTCCTGAATTCCAGGGGTGACTGACAGGCTGGGAGAGCGAGTGCAACAGCTAGGCGAGATCCTCATGTCAGAAGGTGCTTTGACCGAGCACCAGTTGATGGATGCCATTGACGAACAACAGGCCAGGCAGCAGACGCTCGGTCGCACCCTCGTAGAACTCGGCATGATCACCGAGTCGCAGTTGGTGCGCGCGCTCGCGCAGCAGGTCGGCATGGAATTCGTGGATCTCACGTCCTACCAGGTGGACCAGTCGGCGGTCGCGTTGGTGCCGGCGGCGCTGTGTCGCCGCCACAACGCCCTCCCCGTCTCCAGGGATGGAGACGTCCTCAAACTGGCGATGGCCAATCCTTCCAACGTGGTTGCAGTCGACGATTTCCGTTCCGCGTCGCGCATGCAGGTGGTTCCGGTCATCGCCACCTACGAGGACGTGAATACCGCCATTGACCGCTTCTGCCGCGCCGACTCCGAACTCGACGAACTTCAGGATGAATTGGGCGACGTCGGCGACGTTGCTGGCGAATTGGGTGGGCTGTCGAGCTCCACGGAGGATGACGCGCCCATCGTGCGGTTCGTCAATCTGCTCATCACGCAGGCCATCCTGGACCGCGCGTCTGATATTCACATCGAGCCCGGCGAGAAGGACATGGCTATCCGCTACCGGATCGACGGCGTGCTGCATGAGATGCAACGGGCGCCCCGGGCTTCGTCGGCTGGGGTGACGTCTCGACTCAAGATCATGAGCGACATCGACATCGCCGAGCGTCGTAAGCCCCAGGACGGACGACTCTCCGTCAACCACCAGGGCCGCAAGATTGACCTCCGTGTCGCCACCCTTCCCACGGTGTGGGGCGAGAAGGTCGTGATGCGTATCCTCGACAACACCACGGCGGCGCTCGACCTTGAAGACCTCGGACTGAGCGACACGAACACGTTGCGCTACCGGAGGTCGTTCACCAAGCCCTACGGAATGATCCTGGTCACGGGACCCACGGGCTCGGGCAAGTCCACCACCCTGTATGCGACGCTCAACCAGATCGCGCGCCCAGAGATCAACGTCATTACGGTCGAGGACCCGGTGGAGTACCGGATCGCCGGGATCAACCAGGTTCAGGTGAACCCGAAGGCGGGATTGACCTTTGCGTCGGCCCTCAGGTCGATCCTGCGTGCCGACCCCGACGTGGTGCTGGTGGGCGAGATCCGCGACCAGGAGACTGCGCAGATTGCGATCGAGGCGGCGCTCACCGGCCACCTGGTGTTGTCGACTCTTCACACCAACGACGCGCCATCGGCCATCACCCGCCTGATTGAGATGGATGTGGAGCCGTTCCTGGTGGGTTCTGCGGTGGACTGCGTGGTGGCGCAGCGCTTGGCCCGTCGGCTGTGCACCTACTGCCAGGAGGACCGACCGTTTCCCACAAGCCAGTTGCCCGAGAAGATTCAACCCCACGTCAAGGGCAGCGAGGTCACGTTGTCCGCGCCGGTGGGCTGTTCGCAATGTTCGCAAACCGGGTATCGAGGGCGGCTTGCGCTCCACGAGATCATGGTGATGGACGAGGACTTGGAGCGGCTTGCGGTCTCGCGGGCCTCGTCTGCAGAGATTACGCGCACGGCGGTGGCGAACGGCATGGAGACGCTGCTCATGGACGGCTGGGCTAAGACGCAAGCGGGGCTGACGTCCCTGGAAGAGTTGCTGAGGGTCGTCAAGTGAGCCCAAGCAACGTGAGCGTGCCAGGAGGCAATGCGCGATGAACACCTACTTCGACCCTGCCGAGCAGGGCACACCCGCGGGAACGTCACCGTCGACCACCCAAGCCCCGACCCCCCAAGCTCCGCAGTACGGCGCGGCGCCGCAACAGCTATCGCCTGCGCCGCAGGCCCCCGTTCCGCAGAACTATGGGGCCGCGCCGTCTGGCCCGGCGCCTGAGCCGCCCGCACGCGATGGCGCGCCGTCACAGCAGCCGGGCGCCGGCGCCGCTACCAGGCAGCAGCGCGTCGGCATGGCGCAGGAGACGCGGTCCGGCGACCTGGACATCGCCATCGCCTTGAGGGCGATGATGACCGTTGGAGCCTCCGATCTTCACCTGACGTCCGGGGCGCCCCCAATGGTGCGCCTCGACGGCCAGTTGGCGGCCCTACCGGGTTATGAGCCGCTGAGCCAGGACGGCCTGCAGCGCTCGCTCTACGCGATGCTGACTCAGAAGCAGCGTGAGGAGTTCGAGGAACGCCTTGAACTCGACTTCTCACACGCCCTGGTGGGTGAGGCGAGGTTCCGCGTCAACATCTACCGTCAGCGCGACTCCGTGGGCGCGGCCTTCCGGATGATTCCGTACGAGATCAAGTCCCTCGACGCACTCGGAATTCCGGAGGCGGTCAACGCCTTTGCGGCGTTGCCCCGTGGACTGGTTCTGGTGACGGGGCCCACGGGCTCGGGTAAGTCGACCACCCTCGCGTCGCTGGTGGACCTCGCGAATCGGTCGCGTAGCGCCCACATCATGACGGTCGAGGACCCGATCGAGTTCCTGCACCGCCACAAGCGCAGCCTCGTGAATCAACGCGAGGTGGGTGCTGACACCCACTCCTTCCAGGCCGCGCTGAGGCACGTGCTGCGTCAGGACCCCGACATTATCCTGATTGGTGAGATGCGCGACCTGGAGACCATCCAGGTGGCCCTCACGGCTGCCGAGACCGGCCACCTCGTGTTCGCGACGCTGCACACGCAGGACGCGGCACAGACGATCGACCGCATCATCGACGTGTTCCCGTCGGGCCAGCAGGGGCAGGTCAGGACGCAGCTGGCAACGGCCATTCAGGGAATTCTGTGCCAGACCCTGCTGAGAAGGGCCGACGGGCCCGGCCGTGCGGCTGCAGTCGAGGTGCTGATCGCGACTNNCGGCCATCCGCAACCTGATCCGCGAAGGCAAGGTTCACCAGATCTATACGGCGTTGCAGGCGGGAGCCAGTTTGGGCATGCAGACGATGGACCAGCACCTCGCGGAGTTGGTCAAGAACGGCGCCATCTCGTATGAGGTGGGCGCGGAGACGTGCCACAGCGTCGAAGAGTTCAAGCGACTCTGCGGCAGAGTGACGACCTAAGGAGGGAGGCACGACGACATGGCAACAGTCACCAAGAAGTACGAGTTCACCGCCCGCGACTCCGCGGGCAAGGTGCACAAAGACACCATGGAGGGCGCCTCGGCGTCCTTCGTATCCTCGCGCCTCAGGGACCGGGGTCTCACGGTGCTCAACGTCTCGGAGAAGGGCAGCGGCGGGCTGAATCGCGAGATCAATATCCCCGGCTTTGGCCCCAAGATCGGGCTGAAGGACATCTCGATCATGGCTCGGCAGCTCGCCACGATGATCGGTGCCGGACTGTCGCTGTTGCGGGCGTTGATGATCCTCACCGAGCAGACCGAGAGCAAGCCGCTGGCGAAGGTCCTGGGCGACGTGCGCAATGACGTTGAGACGGGTCAGAGCTTCTCGCAGGCGCTGGGCAAGCACCCCGACGTCTTTCCTCCCATCATGATCAACATGGTGAGGGCCGGGGAGGTGGGAGGCTT
>DGBM01000066.1 GCA_002384765.1 Demequinaceae bacterium UBA4004 | reverse complement strand
TGCGCCGCCTCGACCTGCCGTTCCACGACGTGCAGTGGGGGGCGTGGGACGACGTCCTGCGTCGCGTCCACCACCCGGCGGAAGAGGTCGAGGTCGCGCTGGTTGGCAAGTACATCGATCTTCCCGACGCCTACCTGTCGGTCTGCGAGGCGCTTCGCGCCGGCGGCTTCCACCACAACGCGCGGGTCAACATCCGTTGGGTCGCGTCCGACACGTGCCAGACCCGCGAGGGCGCCGAAAAGGCGCTTGGCGGCGTCGATGCCGTGCTCATCCCGGGCGGTTTTGGGGTGCGCGGCGTGGACGGCAAGATTGGCGCGGCCCGGTGGGCGCGCGAAAGCCAGGTGCCCACGCTCGGCATCTGCCTCGGCCTCCAGGTCATGGTGATGGAGTACGCGCGCACGATGCTTGGCCTCGAGGGTGCATCGAGTTCGGAGTTCGATCCCGAGACCCCGCACCCCGTCATCGCGACGATGGAGGAGCAGCTCGAGTTTGTCGAAGGTAGGGGAGACCTAGGCGGCACCATGCGTTTGGGCGAGTACCGCGCGGTGCTGACCCCCGGTTCAGTGGTCGAACAGACGTATGGCGCTGCCACCGTGGGGGAGCGACACCGCCACCGTTATGAGGTCAACAACGCCTACCGGCCGCAACTCGAAGAGGCCGGCCTGGTGGTGTCGGGAGAGTCGCCCGACCGTCAGTTGGTCGAGTTCATCGAGTTGCCGCGTGCGACTCACCCGTATTATGTGGCCACTCAGGCCCACCCCGAGTTCCTGTCGCGCCCCACCAGGGCCCACCCGCTGTTTGCCGGACTCATTGGCGCCGCGCTCGAGCGTCAAAAGGGTGGGCAAGCGACCGAAGAGGCACCCGCAGCTCACGAGGCCGCACCCGCCGCNNCGCGCGCCACGAGCGCTTCGAGGGTCGAGTGTGGAACCTCGTGAGCGACGAGGTTGACCTGGGTCACGCGCGGGTGACGCGCGACTTTGTGCAGCACCCGGGCGCCGTGGCCGTCGTGGCGCTCAACGAGGCGGAAGAGATCTACCTGGTGCGCCAGTATCGCCATCCCGTCGGGGTGGAGTGCTGGGAGCCTCCCGCGGGCTTGCGCGACGTCGCCGACGAACTGCCGGTCGAGACCGCCAGGCGCGAACTCCACGAAGAGGCCGACCTCACCGCGGTCACCTGGCATGTGCTCGCCGACTACTTCCCGTCCGGTGGCGGGAGCTCGGAGGCGGTGAGGGTGTTCCTCGCGAGGGACCTTTCGGCGGTCCCCGAGGCCGAACGGCACGTGCGCACCGACGAAGAACACGACATGGTGGGAGCGTGGGTGCCGCTTGACGAGGTGCTCGCCGCGATCACCGCAGGGCGCGTGCACGCATCGTCCCTCGTGGTGGGTGCCATGGCAACTGACCGGGCGCGTCGCGCGGGATGGTCGACTCTGCGTCCGGCCGATGCGCCGTGGCTGCTGCCGCCCGCGGACAGGCGTCTCTCACCCGCCTAGCCGATCCGCCTTACGACGCGCGCTTCTTGAGTTCCATCAGGCGCCACAACATGGGAGTGAAGGTCAGTTGCATGGCCAGGTCCATGAGCCCGCCAGGCACCACGATGGTGTTCGGCCTGCTCATGAACGAGCCGCTCAGCATGGACAACAAGTAGGGGAAGTCGATCCCCTTGGCTCGTGCAAAGCGGATTACCAGCATGGATTCCGCGGCAGACGGGATGGCGCGCGCGATGAAGGGATTGGACGTGTCCACCACGGGCACGCGCTGGAAGTTGACGTGGGTGCGCGAGAACTGCGGCGTGATGTAGCGAACATAGTCGGGCATGCGCCGCAGGATGGTCTCGGTGACGGCTTCGGTGGTGTAGCCGCGCTGATTGCGGTCCCTGGTCAGCTTCTGGATCCACTCGAGGTTGATGACCGGCACCACGCCGATGGCGAGGTCAACATGGCTTGCGATGTCCACCTTGTCCGTCTTCACCGCACCATGCAGGCCTTCGTAGAAGAGCAGGTCGGAACCCTCCTCAAGGTCCCGCCACGGCGTGAAGGTGCCGGGCTCCTTGCCAAAGGGAGCGGCCTCGTCCGCATCGTGAAGGTAGTGGCGGACCCGCCCGCTACCTGTGGCGCCGTAATCGCGGAACAGGGCCTCAAGCTCAGAGAACAGGTTGGCCTCCTCGCCAAAATGGCTCAGGGTGTGATCGCCCTTCTCGATGGCATCAGCGAGGGCCTCCTGCATTTCCATCCTGTCCATGCGGTGAAAGGCATCGCCTTCGACATACGCGGACGTGATGGCCTCGCGCCTGAAGATGTTCTCGAACGTCTGGCGCACTGACGTGGTGCCCGCCCCTGAGGAACCGGTCACCGCAACGATGGGGTGCAGAGTAGACATGGTGTTCTCCGATCGGTGGGGTACTAGTCGCCTGAGCGGAACAGGCCGCGGTGGGCATACAACGGGATGTCGAGGCTCTCATCAGTGTCGGGATACGACTCGCGGTGATACGCCTCGATCAGTTCAACCTCGTCCTTGGCGCCGAACACGAAGCCGATGCGCTCGTGAATGGCGGTGGGTTGGTGTTCGAGAACGGGGGTGAGGCCAGTGGAGGCCCTGCCGCCCGCCTGTTCGATGATGAAGCCCACGGGATTGGCCTCGTACAGGAGGCGCAACCGGCCGGGCCTTGAGGGGTCCTTCGAGTCCCTCGGGTAGAGGAACACGCCGCCGCGGGTGAGGATGCGATGAACCTCCGCCACCATGGAAGCCACCCAGCGAATGTTGTAGTCCTTCCCCCTGGGGCCGGCGCTGCCCTGGAGGCACTCGTCAACGTATCGGCGCACGGCCGGCGACCAGAAGCGCCTGTTGGAGTGGTTGATGGCAAATTCGCTTGCCTGCGCGGGGACGGTCAGGAACTGACGTGTCAGGAAGAACTCGCCCACGGTCTGGTCGAGAGTGAATTCGTGAACGCCGCGGCCTACCGTGAGCACGAGCGCGGTCGCCGGCCCATAGATGGCATACCCGGCGGCAACCTGTTCCACGCCCTTCTGCAAGAAGTCCGCCGCGGTGGCATCCTGGCCGGGATGTGGCGCCTTGAGAATCGAAAAGACCGAGCCCACGGCGACATTCACATCGATGTTGCTCGAGCCGTCCAAAGGGTCAAAGAGCAACAGGTAGCGACCCTTGGGGTACGGCTCCGGGAGGGTGTACGGCTCGTCGAGTTCCTCCGAGACCATACCCGCCACCGCTCCACCCCACTCGGACGCGCGGATGAAGGCGTCGTTGGCGATCACGTCCAACTTTTGTTGCTGCTCGCCCTGGACGTTGGTCTCGCCCACCTTCCCGATGACGCCCGCCAGCGCGCCGAGGGATACCTGACGCGAGATGACCTTGCACGCGACCGCGACATCGAGGATCAGCGAGTTGAACTCGCCGGAGGAGTTGGGGTGACGGCGGCGCTCCTCGATGAGGAACCGGGTCAGGGTGGTTCTGGTGGTCAGCATGCTACTTACCCTTCTGCTCGCCGAGCGCGGCCGTGATGGTGGTGGCCTCGGCATCGGCTGTGGGCCCAAAGTGAGCCAACACGTCCGCGGCCTTTCCTGAGGCACCAAACTCGTCCACCCCGACGCGAAGTCCGGCGAACGCCGCCCACCCACCGGTGACGCCGGCCTCCACGCTCACCGTGAGCCGCGCGGAGGCCTCGTGGAACTCGACGTCCTTCTCGCGCCATGGCACCGAGACAACTTGTGTGCAGACGCCGGTGGACGCCATCCGTTCCGCAGCGTCAAGAGCGATGGCGACCGACGATCCGGAGGCGAGAATCTGGACATCCGGGTGCGCGGTTTCTCGTACCACCCGAGAGCCCGGCGCGGTGATGAACGTGGATGACGCGGCCCCCAGCGACGTGACGTTGTGGCGCGTGAGCACCAACACGGTGGGCCCATCCGTGTTCGCAAGCGCCGTATGCCCTGCCGCGACGGTCTCGACATCGTCCGCCGGGCGCAACACGGTGACCCCGGGAATCTGGCGCAGCGCCTCGACATGCTCAACGGGTTGGTGAGTGGGGCCGTCCTGGCCGAGCGCGACCGAATCGTGCGTCAACACGTAGATCACCGGCTGTCTCATGAGGGCGGCCATTTCAAACTCGCGGATTCCAAAGTGGATGGTCGCGCCCGTGGAGTCGTCACGCGTGACCGCAGCCTGGCCGGTGTGGGTGCCGGTTGACTCCGCGAGGTCGGCGGGAAGCTGCCTGGACCGGGTGCGGTGCCAGGTGGAGGCATCGTCAGGGTGGGCGGCCGGCCATTGGTCAAAGGCGTCCTTCCAGTCCCGATGCGCAGCCGCTCGGGCGTGGGCGAGTTCTCGCGCCCTGGTCGCCACCTCCGCTGGCACAGTGAAGTCGGGGTGGTTCCAACCCGCGGCCCGCTTGGTGGCCGCCATGTCCTCCCCGTCGGCAACCGACGCGGTGCGCCAGCCCGCAGCCGCAGAGCGTGCGAGCTGGTTGTCTCTAGAAGACTGCGCCACCGGGCCGTCGATCGTGATGTGGTTGTCGTCCCACAACCCGGTGAGGCGCCCAAAGCCCAAGTGCCCCGTGGTGGTCTCCACACCGTCGGTGTGGCCGAACTCGGGGTGGCCGGGAGTGGTGGACCCGAACTGGCGGAACCGCTGCAACTGTTCCATGGGCAGGTCGTAGCCAAAGACGTGAAGCGGCGAGTAGAGCACAGCAGCGCCGTGACCTGCGGAGAGCACAAAGCGGTCCCTGTCCGCCCACGTGGCGTCGGCAGGGTCGTGACGCAGATGCCGACTGAACAGAGTCCAGGCTGCCGGCGCCATCCCCATGGGCATTCCTGGGTGACCGGAATTGGCTCGCTGCACCATGTCTGCTGCCAGGAACCGCAAAGTGTTGGCGGCGGTGCGGTCCACCTCGTCTGGGGCCCACGTCGTCATGGCTTCTCCGTTCGGGCATGAGTGGCGTTCTCGCGCAACAGGTTAACGGCGGCACGCTTGCCGCCTGGGTACGTGTACATCCAGGACCCCGAGATGAAGACGTCCGTTCCCGCCCGTGCCGCCCCGGCGATCGTGGCGTCGGTGATCCCGCCGTCCACCTCAATCTCGATCGGAAGTCCCGACGCGTCGATCAGTTCCCGCAAGGCACGCACCTTCCGTTCGACGGCAGGGATGTAGGCCTGACCGCCAAATCCTGGGTTGACGGTCATGGCGAGCACCATGTCGAGCTCTTCGAGCACTCCCTCCACGGTCTGGACAGGGGTGTGGGGGTTCAGTGCGACCGCTGAGCGTGCTCCAAGTTCACGGATGCGGCGCAGTGTGCGGTGCAAGTGGGGTGTGGTTTCCGCGTGAACGATGATCAGTTCACAACCGGCATCCACGTAGCGCCCGAGCAGTTCATCGGGATTCACCACCATCAGGTGAGCCTCGAATTCAACCGTCGAGTGGCGACGCGCCGCCGCAATCACATCGGGGCCAAACGTGAGATTGGGGACGAAGACGCCATCCATGACATCCCATTGAATGCGGTCGACTCCCGCCGCGCACAAGAGTTCGACCTCTTCGCCGATGCGCGCGAAGTTGGCGGGCAGGACGCTGGGAACGATCAAAGGCTGTGGCACGCGAGTCCTCCGGTGAGTTAAGAGACCGCCACGTTGCGGGCTACGCGCTCTGAGTTGATCAGGGATGCCGTGCCAAAGGAATCACCCAAGGGGGTGGACTTAAGGGTGAGGCCCTCACCCCCTCGGAGCGCTACGCTGGGCGCGTGGCACCCTTGCGGCTGGTGGTCGTCGATGACCACGAGATGGTTCTCCATGGACTCATGGCCATGCTTGAGTACTTTCCGCAAGACGTGGAACTCGTGGGCCGCGCGGCCTCAGTGGCCGATGCGCTTGCCATCATCGCCTCATCCGAGCCCGACGTGGTGCTGTCCGATGTACGCATCGGCAGGGAATCTGGCCTGGACCTTGTGGCGTCGGTCGTGCGCGATCACCCGGCCACCAAGGTGGTGATGCTGACCGTCTATGAAGACGAGCACTTCATGTTTCAGGCGCTCAGGGCGGGCGCGGTGGGCTACCTCCTCAAGAGAGTGGACGGACACGAGTTGGTGCGCCACCTGAAGGACGTGGCGGCGGGCGACGTGGTCATTGACCCCGCGCTGGCAGGCCGGGTTGCGATGTCAGCGGCCCAGGCTGGCAGCACCGACTACTGGCCGGGCGCCCACGTAGGTCTCACCCAACGCGAGTCACAGGTGCTCGCGCTGCTGGTGCAGGATCTTTCCAACAAGGGCATTGCGGCCAAGCTCGTGGTGTCCGAGGAGACGGTCAAGACCCATGTGCGCGGCATCTACCGGAAGCTGGGAGTACCAGACCGGGCGGGAGCCGTTGCTGTTGCCTTGCGTGAGGGCATGTTTCAGTGACCTCCCTGCTGCAGGCGCTCAGCGCCCCGCGCCGGGGGGACTGGGCCGCGATCGCGGCAGGCTTTGCGGAGCGGTCATCTTCACGCGGGGTGGCCCTCATGGTGTCCGATGGCGAGAAGCTCACCGTGCAAGTGGCGTTGCCTACCAACCCTCTTGCGGCCGCACTGCTCAGTGTTCCCTTGGGCCAAGGGGTCATCGGAAAGGTGGCGCGCAATGACCATGCCATGCGCCTTGGGGCGGACCGTCCTGGAAGTGCAGGGCACAGGGAACTGCTCGGGATTACCGAGGGCGGATCTGTGGCCAGGCTGTGTGTGCCCGCACATGGGATAGACGGCAACGTGGTGGGGGTGGTCTCGCTGTGGCGGGACTCCTCTCACGCCTACACGCCTGAAGAGCAGTCGGTCATCGAGCCGTGGGCGGACCTGTGGGGAATGCGCGTTCACGCCCACGAGTTGCTCAACGCGATCGACGCTCACCGCAATGACAGGGAGCAGCTCATCGCCGCCACCGTCTTCGCTCAAGAGTCCGAGCGCAGGCGGGTGGCTGGCGACCTCCACGACGGCGTGTCCACCGCCCTGGCGTCGATGTCGTTCCACCTGAGCGCTGCGGCGCTGTCGCTGGAGGCCGCAGCGCACGGCGTGGACGATGAAGACGCAGCCAACCTCATCGGAAGGGCGCAGTCGCAGCTGAGGTCGGTGCGCACGTTGGCCACCATGGCCTATGACGTCACGCGCACCGCCATCACCGGCCTGTACTCCGAAGTGCTCTCCGGCATGGGGCTGGTGGCCGCGATCGGGTCTCTCGCGGAGACCGCCCCGCGCGGCATGATCACCGTCACCGCAGACGACGACCGCGCCTTCTCCGACCTGCCTGAACACGCCACGACGGCCCTGTTCAGGATGGCGCAAGAGTCCGTCACCAACGCCCTCAAGCACTCGAATGCCGACTCGATTGAGGTCTCGCTCACACGCTCGGACGATGCCGTGGTGCTGGTCACTCACGACAACGGCCGCGGCTTTGACCCGCGCGAGTCCGATGCTACGGGTCACTACGGGCTGGCGTCGCTCGCGGAGCGCTGCTCAACCCTGGGCGCAGCGCTCACCATCGACTCCGCGCCGGGTGTGGGCGCTACTGTCACGGTGCGGCTCGCACTGTAACGCAAGCCGCACCGCGACCAATGGTGCGTTACGACGTGCCGAGCGCCTCGCGCCAGCCCGGGTACAGCGCATCGGCATCGCCGGGGAACGAGGCGAAGGCGCGGGCAAACTCGTGATGCGACGTGGCCCACTCGATGACATCGGCCCCCGCCTGGTAGCACTCTGCGGCCTGACGCAGCGAGCGCGCCCCAGCGGCGGCGCCGTCCAGGTGGCCGTAGGCGCCTCCGCCTGCCGTGTTGATGACGTTCGCGTGGCCAAGGTTGTCGAAGAAGCCAGGCAGGCGCAGGGCGTTCATGCCGCCGGAGACGATGGGGCTGGTGGCCTTCATGCCGTACCACTGCTGGTAGTAGACGGGGCCTTGTGCCTCATCCCTTTCGATCATGTAGGCGATCACACGATCGTCCGTGCCGCCCTCCATCTTGCCGTAGCCCATGGTGCCCACGTGAATACCAGAGGCGCCTTGGAGGCGCGCCATCTTGGCAAGCACAAAGGCCGTGTAGCCGCGCTTGGAGCTGGGTGAGGTCACGGCGCCGTGGCCTGCCCGGTGGTAGTGCAGGAACTGCGCGGGATACTGGCGCCGTGCGGTGGTGATCATGCCTGGGCCACCCACGTAGCCGTCCACCAGGAACGCGAGCTTGTTGGCGTCGGTGCCAAACACTTTGAGGGCGTAGTCCGCGCGGGCGAGCATCTCATAGTGATCGTCCGCCGTGATGTTCATCGAGAACAGTTTGGCCTCGCCCGTCTCATCCATGGCGCGCTTCATTGCGTCGTACACCAGCGGCATGGTCTTCTTGATGGGGGCAAAGACCTGGTTGCCTTGGGGCTCGTCGTTCTTGATGAAGTC